>QKFI01000061.1 GCA_003251455.1 Tolumonas sp. | reverse complement strand
AAAGCAAAACAATTAACCAATCTTGCTGCAGAAGAAGGATTGCTTGCGTTAATCGCAGGTCCGGATGTTGTTCGTTTTGCGCCTGCGCTGAACATCTCCCATGAAGAATTTGCCGCCGGTATGGCTGCCTTCAAACGTGCATTAGTGCGCTTCATGAAGGGGTAATGTCAATGATCGTCCTGCGTCCGGCACAGTTAAGTGATTTAAGTCAGATTGAACATCTGGCTGAAGCGAGTGGACCGATGGTGTGCACACTACCAGCACAGCGGTCGCATTTGCTTACCAAAGTAAAACGCTCTATCGCATCGCTGGAACAGGACGTTTTTACCCCAGGCGAGGAAATCTATTTCTTTGTATTGGAAGAAGAGGAAACCGGCCAGTTAGTGGGAACCGCAGCGATTCATGCGCAAGCCGGGTTTCAGGAACCATTCTACGCCTATCGCAATGACATGCTGGTTCATTCTTCCCGTGAACTGAAAGTACACAACCGTATTCATGCGCTGACTTTAACGCATGCACTCAGCGATCATACGCAACTCTGCTCTTTTTACATCACGCCGGCGCTGCGCAATACGGATTATCCAGCATTACTCACACTAGGGCGCTTACTTTTCATTGCGTTACATCAAGAGCGATTTAGTAAGGATTTGATGGCGGTACTCCCAGGAATTGCAGATGAAAACGGGCATTGCCCATTTTGGGCACATGTTGGAAGAAAATTCTTTGGTATCGATTACAACCAGGCTGAATTTTATAACGGAACCAGTGATAAGACCTTTATCGCTGAGTTAATGCCGCATCACCCGCTGTACGTACCTTTATTAGATGAAGAGGCGCAAGCCGCGATAGGACAAGTCCATCCGGATGCTTCATTACAGTTTGATTTATTGGTCAATGAAGGGTTTGAAGCTGATCAGTTTGTTGAGATCTTTGATGCAGGCCCGATTGTTACAGCAAGACGTAACACTTTGTATTCATGGCAGGAAAAGAAAATCCAACATGTCAGAAAGAGCGAAAACCAACTTCCTGATCAGAAATATCTCATTCTCAATGATCAACTGAGAGGCTTTCGCGCAATCATCACATCAACCCATTCAGCCGATGGACAAATCCACTTGAATGAGCAGATGTGTACTGCATTAGATATTGATGAGGGTGATCAAGTGTATTGCCTGAAATTACCGGATCACTAACACCGCTTACTCCATTTTTTCCCCATATTCGAAACAGATTTAAATTTAGATAGTAAAAGGATTCTCACTATGATGGTTATTCGTCCCGTTCAAATGGAAGATTTGGCGGCGATTTCAGAATTGGCAGCAAAGACTGGCGTTGGCGTTACGTCTTTACCGCAAAATGAATCAAGTCTTGAAGCGCGTATTCGCCGTGTTCTGAAAACATGGAGCGATGAGGCAACCCAAGCCGAACAAGGATATATGTTTGTTCTTGAAGATACTGAGACCAAGAAGGTTGTCGGTATCAGCGCGATTGAAGTCTCTGTCGGGTTAACTGAACCCTGGTACAACTACCGTGTGGGAACCTTAGTTCATGCCTCTAAGGAACTTGGCGTTTATAGCCAGATGCCAACATTGTTTTTAAGTAACGACCACACTGGTTATTCTGAACTTTGTACGCTTTTTCTTGATCCTGATTACCGCAAAAACAAGAACGGCCCATTACTTTCAAAATGCCGTTTTCTTTTTATGGCTGCGTTCCAAGAACGTTTTGCCGACAAAGTCATTGCAGAAATGCGTGGTTTTTCTGATGAAAATGGTTGTTCTCCGTTCTGGGAAAGTTTGGGGCGCCATTTCTTTTCTATCGATTTCTCTCATGCAGATTATCTGACAGGGATTGGACAGAAAGCGTTTATTGCCGAACTGATGCCGAAGCATCCTCTATATGTTGATTTCCTGTCACCAGAAGCACAGGAAGTGATCGGTCACGTACATCCACACACAGCACCTGCAAGAAAAATTCTGGAAAGCGAAGGGATGAAATATGAAGGGTATGTCGACATTTTTGATGCAGGCCCGACGCTTGAAGCCTACGTCAAAGACCTACGCGCAGTGAAAGAAAGCCGTGTATGGCGTGTAGAAATCGTTGAAGCAACGACAGGCACAACGCCTTACATCATCGCGAATGATCATTTCGCACAGTACAGATCCTTACTCGCGCAACCAGATTTTACTGAAACACACATCTGTCTGACGAAAGAAACCGCTGAAGCATTGCAGATTACAGAAAACGATACCGTCAGAGCCGTGAAGTTATTTGCTGAGGAGAAAAACGTATGATGCATCCCGGTCTTTATATCAACGGACATTGGCATTTTGGCATTGGTCCTCAGTTTGCAAAACATAATCCGGCATCACGCGAATTGTTGTGGGAATCCAACGAAGCACACACCAGTGATGTTGGTCTAGCAGTCAAAGCAGCAAGAAAAGCTTTTCCTTTATGGGCAAAGACATCTTTAGAGGAACGTATTCGTTATCTGCAACGATTTGCTGAATTATTAGCGGAACGCAAAATTGCGTTGGCAGAAGTCATTGCAAAAGAAACTGGCAAACCATTCTGGGAAGCACAAACAGAAGTGCAGACCATGATCAATAAAGTCGGTATTTCGGTTCAGTCCTATCATGACCGTACCGGTGAAAAGACAACAGCAATGGCCGATGGACAAGCCGTTCTTCGTCATCGTCCTCATGGTGTATTGGCTGTTTTTGGCCCTTACAATTTCCCCGGTCATTTACCGAACGGGCACATTGTCCCTGCCTTACTGGCTGGAAATACCGTGGTATTCAAACCAAGTGAACTGACACCATGGACTGCGGAAGAAACCATGAAGATCTGGCACGAAGCTGGTCTGCCGGCAGGCGTACTGAATCTGGTGCAAGGTGGGCGTGATACAGGTGTTTCGTTATCTGCGCATCCTGATATTGATGGTTTATTGTTTACCGGAAGTGCCAATACTGGCTACTTGTTGCACCGTCAATTCAGTGGGCAGCCAGAAAAGATTCTGGCACTGGAAATGGGTGGAAACAACGCGCTGATTGTTGATGACACGCCTGACGTCGATGCCGCTGTTCATTTGGTGATTCAATCAGCATTCATTTCTGCTGGCCAGCGTTGCACCTGTGCGCGTCGCCTATTGGTGAAGCGTGGTAAGGCAGGGGATCAATTTATTACTCGTCTGCTTGAAGTAACGCGACAAATTAAAGTCGGTCGTTGGAATGATGAGTCACAGCCATTTATGGGTTCTGTGATTTCAACGGATGCTGCCGATGCCTTGCTGAAAGCACAACAACGCCTTATTGATCGCGGTGCGGTCGCCTTATTACCGCTGACTCAACTTGAATCTGGTACTGCATTGCTGTCTCCGGGCATTCTCGATGTCACCGAAGTGCTGCAATTACCTGATGAAGAATATTTCGGACCATTACTCAGCATCATTCGTTACGACACCTTTGATGAAGCGATTTCGATTGCGAACAAAACACGGTTTGGATTAGCGCTCGGGCTGATCTCTTCAGACAAAACGAAATATGAACAGCTTCTACTGGAAGCAAGAGCCGGGATTGTGAACTGGAATAAGCAACTGACAGGAGCATCCAGCGCCGCGCCTTTCGGTGGTATTGGTGCTTCTGGTAATCATCGTCCAAGTGCCTATTACGCGGCAGATTATTGTGCGTGGCCAATGGCATCTTTAGAGAGTGACAACATCAGCTTGCCTGAAACGCTGTCACCGGGACTGAAATTTGATTAAGAACCTGAACAGAGAGAACAGCATGAAAGCATTTGAAGTCAATTTTGATGGTCTGGTCGGGTTAACACACCACTATGCAGGCTTATCGTATGGTAATGTGGCATCAACCAGTAACAAAAACAGTGTGGCAAATCCAAAGCAGGCCGCGAAACAAGGCCTGCAAAAGATGAAAACATTAGCCGATTTGGGGTTTAAACAAGCAGTATTACCGCCACAGGAACGTCCGCATGTTGGTGTTTTACGTCAATTGGGTTTTTCTGGTTCAGATAGCCAGGTGATTGCTCAGGCAGCAAAGCAGGCACCAGCTTTGCTTTCGGCAGTGAGCTCAGCTTCGTCTATGTGGACAGCGAATGCTGCCACTGTTTCACCGTCAGCTGATACTGCCGATCGTCGGGTTCACTTTACAGTCGCGAATCTGAATAACAAATTCCATCGCGCCATCGAAGCTGAAACCACGAGCAGAACTCTACACGCGATTTTCAATAACCCAGCACATTTTGCACATCACGAAGCGTTACCACAGCAATCACTGATGGGAGATGAAGGGGCGGCAAATCATAACCGCTTGTGTGGTGATTATGGTGACACTGGTGTGGAGGTTTTTGTATATGGTCGTCAAGCCTTCGGTGGACAAGTAGAACCAAAACGCTTTCCTGCACGTCAAACACGTGAAGCGAGCGAAGCAGTCATGCGTTTACATCAACTTAAGGAAGAAAACACTGTTTTCATCCAGCAAGATCCTGATGTCATCGATCAAGGCGTTTTCCATAACGACGTCATTTCAGTGAGTAACGGAAACGTATTATTCCATCATGAACAAGCTTTTTTGAATCAGGCTTCCGCTTTAGATGAGATCCGTCGTAAATGTGATGCGCTTTCGTTTGAATTCAACCCGATCATGGTGCCGGCAAATCGAGTTTCTGTCTCTGATGCAGTGGGAACTTATCTTTTCAATAGTCAATTACTGACCAAAGCAAATGGCAAAATGATGATTGTTGTACCTGAAGAGTCACGTCAAAACGAAGCTGTGTGGGGATACTTATCTGACTTGATCGCGAGTTGTGGCCCGATCGACGAAGTACGGGTATTTGATCTTCGGGAAAGTATGCGCAACGGTGGTGGTCCAGCTTGTTTACGACTTCGCGTGGTATTGAATGAAGCTGAATTAAACGCGGCCAATCAGCATGTATATATGAATGATACGTTGTATCTAAAACTGAATCAGTGGGTCGATAAACACTATCGGGACCGTCTCACAGAACAAGATTTAGCCGATCCGCAATTACTGGTTGAAAACCGTACAGCTTTAGATGAGTTAACCAATATCATGGGACTGGGTGCAATTTACCCATTCCAGAGATAAGAGATCCAGAGAGAAAGGGTCAGTATGTTTGATTTTCTGGAAAACACATTAAAAGGCGAATCACCGCATGAGAAGCAAGGCAGCCATTTTCATTTCTGTTGGAAATGGCTCGCTGATGGCGTTCTGGAATTAACACCAGTGCATGGGTACAAAAAGCAGGTGGTATTGTCTGCTGGCGTTCATGGGAATGAAACTGCACCGATCGAAATTCTGAATGCATTAGTACGCGATGTCATGCAGGGTAAACGGCCTTTGATGGTTCGTTTACTGGTGATATTAGGAAATCCGCCTGCAATACGGTCTGGTGAACGGTATCAACAGATCGATCTTAATCGCTTATTTAGTCATAAACATCGGCAATACGAACACTGCTACGAAACTGAGCGAGCACAATTGCTGGAAAAATTAGTC
Organism: Tolumonas sp.; assembly: GCA_003251455.1. Classification (GTDB taxonomy): domain Bacteria; phylum Pseudomonadota; class Gammaproteobacteria; order Enterobacterales; family Aeromonadaceae; genus Tolumonas. The sequence goes on along the minus strand of QKFI01000061.1, from coordinate 21,346 downwards.
ACGAACTTTTTCGAGCAGGATGATAAGCTCCCCCGAATTCACTATGATCTGCATACTGCGATTAGAGGGTCTTATCACCAACGGTTTGGTTTATTGCCCTTTATCAATGACGGTCATTATGATCGTGATATGCTTGATTGGTTACACCATGCAGGGCTTGAAGCCTTGGTTATCAATCATGCTCCAAGTGGCACGTTTACTTTTTTCTCAAGTGAACAATGTCGAGCTTCTAGTTGCACATTAGAACTGGGAAAGGCGCGTCCATTTGGTCAGAATGATCTCAATCAGTTCGCTTTGATTAAACATGGCTTGATTTCATTGATTTCTGGTGTTAATTGTTTGCCCGTACCGAGTGAACCCTTAAAGGTATACCGGGTTACTCAGGAACTTATAAAACACTCAAACGCTTTTCGTCTGACGTTTCCTGAGCATGTAAAAAACTTTACCCGTTTTTCGAAAGGTACATTATTGGCCCAGGATGGCGACATTTCTTACCGGGTGAACAACCCTGATGAATGGATTTTATTTCCTAATGCTGCGGTACGTCCCGGGCTTCGTGCTGGTTTAATGCTCATAGAAACATCCTTAGACTCATTGTTTGGATAAAAAATGAATTTACACGAATATCAGGCCAAGCAGCTTTTCGCTGAATATGGTCTTCCTGTCCCTCAAGGTTTAGCTTGTTCTTCTGAAAATGAAATGGTTGCTGCCACAAAATCGTTAGGTGGCGACAAGTGGGTTCTTAAATGTCAGGTTCACGCGGGTGGCCGTGGTAAAGCCGGCGGTGTAAAAGTTACCTCGTCTGAAGAAGAAGTTCGTTCATTTGCAAAGCAATGGTTAGGCCAGCGTCTGGTTACGTATCAGACTGATGCGAATGGTCAGCCGGTAAACACAATTCTGGTGGAAGCTTGCGGTAATATTGCGAAAGAACTGTATCTCGGCGCTGTGGTTGATCGCAGTTCCCGTCGCGTTGTGTTTATGGCCTCTACTGAAGGCGGCATGGACATCGAAACTGTCGCACACAACACGCCTGAGCTGATTCATAAAGCTACCATTGATCCACTCACAGGAGCCCAAGCCTTCCAAGCACGTGAATTAGGTTTCAAACTTGGTTTGAACGCAAACCAATTAAAACAGTTCACCAAAATCTTCTTAGGTCTAAGCAAGATGTTCACTGAATGTGATTTATCTCTGCTTGAAATTAACCCATTAATCATTACTGGGGAAGGCGACTTGTTGTGCCTCGATGGCAAAATTAACATCGACAGCAATGCACTGTATCGCCAACCAAAACTGAAAGCCTGGAATGATGAATCGCAGGATGATCCTCGTGAAGTGGAAGCTGCTCATTGGGATCTGAACTATGTTGCGCTTGATGGCAACATTGGTTGTATGGTCAACGGTGCCGGTCTTGCGATGGGCACCATGGATATCATCAAACATCATGGTGGTTTACCGGCAAACTTCCTCGACGTCGGTGGTGGTGCGACCAAAGAGCGTGTGACTGAAGCTTTCAAAATCATTCTGTCTGACAGCAACGTCAAAGCGGTGTTAGTCAATATTTTCGGTGGCATCGTCCGTTGTGACTTGATCGCTGACGGTATTATTGGTGCGGTTGCAGAAGTTGGCGTAAAAGTGCCGGTTGTAGTTCGTCTCGAAGGAAATAACGCTGAACTTGGTTCGAAAAAACTGGCCGATAGTGGTCTGAATATTATTGCTGCACAGAGTCTGACAGATGCGGCGGTGCAAGTAGTGAAAGCAGCGGAGGCGGTAGCATGAGTATCCTGATCAATAAAGACACTAAAGTGATCTGTCAGGGCTTTACCGGCTCACAAGGTACTTTCCATTCAGAACAAGCAATTGCTTATGGCACACAGATGGTTGGTGGTGTCTCTCCAGGCAAAGGCGGCACGACTCATTTAGGTTTACCTGTTTTCAATACGGTTCGTGATGCCGTAGAAGCAACGGGTGCAACAGCAACCGTTATTTATGTTCCTGCACCATTCTGTAAAGATGCAATTCTGGAAGCAATAGATGCAGGTATCCAGCTGATCGTTTGTATCACCGAAGGTATTCCAACGTTGGACATGTTGCAGGTGAAATACCGTCTGGAACAAACCGGCGTCCAGATGATCGGTCCGAACTGCCCAGGCGTGATCACACCAGACGAATGTAAGATTGGGATCATGCCTGGTCATATCCATCTGGCTGGTAAAGTGGGGATCGTCTCTCGCTCAGGCACCCTGACTTATGAAGCAGTTAAACAAACAACGGATGCTGGTTTCGGTCAATCAACCTGTGTTGGTATCGGCGGTGACCCAATTCCGGGCTCTAATTTCATCGATATTCTGAAATTGTTCCAGAAAGATCCAAAAACTGAAGCGATCGTGATGATTGGTGAAATTGGTGGTACCGCTGAAGAAGAAGCGGCTGCTTTCATCAAAGCGCACGTAACAAAACCTGTTGTGTCTTATATTGCTGGTGTTACTGCACCTGCAGGAAAACGTATGGGACATGCGGGTGCGATCATCGCTGGTGGAAAGGGGACTGCAGCAGAAAAATTTGCAGCACTGGAAGAAGCCGGTGTGAAAACAGTTCGCTCTCTGGCGGATATTGCTGACGGTTTACGTGAAATCACCGGTTGGAAATAATCGTTAATGCAGTGAAAAAGCCACCTCAGGGTGGCTTTTTTGTTAGATGATTATTTGTCTACAAGGACTTGCTCATCCAGTCTCTATTGCTAACGAGCAGGCAAGGGAACTGTTTTTGCGTGTTCTGAAATGCAAAAAGCCGTCATCAAGACGGCTTTTTAAAATCTGGTTGCGGGGGCAGGATTTGAACCTACGACCTTCGGGTTATGAGCCCGACGAGCTACCATGCTGCTCCACCCCGCGTCAGTGAGGGCGCATATTAGTGATCATGAACCATTTTGGCAAGCACTTTTTTGTCAGATTTATTTTATTGCTCAATAAGTTAGCAATTACACAATTTTATGTGAATCAGTGACACGATTAAAAAATGCTTAAGATAAAAACGCAAAAAGCCGTCATCAAGACGGCTTTTTAAAATCTGGTTGCGGGGGCAGGATTTGAACCTACGACCTTCGGGTTATGAGCCCGACGAGCTACCATGCTGCTCCACCCCGCGTCAGTGAGGGCGCATAATAGTGATCACGATCACTTTTGGCAAGCACTTTTTTGATACATTTATTAGCTTGTTCAATAAGCTGGCAAATCGCATGTAAATCGTGCAATTACACTGGTTTAGTTCATTGTGATTCATATCTGTTTTGTCATTTCGACGCTATAATATGCGTTTACCTGATCCAATTAAGACAAAGCATGACTCAATTTTTTGCGACTTGCCCGAAAGGGCTCGAAACTGTACTGGCAGCAGAATTAACACAACTCGGCGCACAAGATATTAAAGAAACCATCGCAGGTGTTGCTTTTAGTGGTGAGATAGAAATTGCTTACCGTGCCTGTCTGTGGAGTCGCTTTGCCTCTCGTATTGCTTTGTCTCTATCTAGTTTTAAAGCGGAATCAGACCTTGATCTGTATTTGGGCTGTATTGTGATTCCATGGGAAAAGCATTTCGATATTAATCAGTCTTTTGCAGTTGATTTTTCCGGAACATCCGATGCGATCCGTAATACACAATATGGCGCATTAAAAGTGAAAGATGCCATTGTGGATCATTTCACGAAAAAAACAGGGATTCGACCTTCAGTCGATAAGCGTGAACCTGACGTGCGTATTCTTGTTCACTGGAAGAAGGGAACAGTTTCTGTTTCGCTGGATTTATCTGGCCCTGCATTACATCAACGTGGCTATCGCGATGAAACCGGTGAAGCACCACTGAAAGAAAACTTGGCTGCTGCCATGTTAGCGCGTAGTGGATGGGAAAGTGAGCCACTGTTAGACCCAATGTGTGGTTCAGGCACCTTATTGATTGAAGCGGCGATGCAACAATGTGATATGGCGCCAGGCCTGTTGCGCAAACGCTTTGGTTTTGACAAATGGTTACAATTTCAGCCGGAAATCTGGCAACCAATCTATACAGAAGCATCTGTACGAGCAAAACGCGGTGTAAAGGCTGCGCTAGAGAAAAAAGAAGCTGAAAATTTCACACCATTCATTGGCTATGATATCGATCCTCGCGTGCTGCAAAGAGCGAAAGAGAATGCGAAAAGAGCAGGTGTAAGAGAACTGATCCAGTTCGAACAAGCCAATGCGATCAATCTGACGAATCCATGGCCTGGTAAGAAAGGCATGCTGATCAGTAACCCGCCTTATGGTGAGCGTTTAGGCGAATTCCCTGAACTGTTGAAACTGTATCAAAGTGTCGGGAATGCATTACGTACTGAATTCCAGGGCTGGAAAGTCAGTATTCTGTCTGCTTCTCCTGAACTGTTAAGTTGCCTGCGACTGCGTGCTGAAAAACAGTACCGGTTATTTAACGGCGCTTTAGAGTGTCAGCTCAGAAATTATCAGATTGCTGAAAATAGTGTTGCCTCCCAGAAAATGGTTGCAGAAGACTTTGCCAACCGTTTACGTAAAAACATCAAAACACTGGATAAATGGGCAAGTCAGGAAGGCATCGATGCATACCGTATCTATGATGCTGATTTACCAGACTACAACGTTGCCATTGACCGTTATGCGAATTATCTGGTGATTCAGGAATACGCACCGCCGAAAACAATCCCTGAGCATGTCGCGCGCCAACGTGTCCTCGATCTTGTTCAGGCAGCGATTGAAGTAACTGGTGTTCCGGGTAAGAACGTAATTCTTAAAGTCCGTGAACGTCAAAAAGGTGAATCGCAATATCAGAAATTAGGCACTGAAGGTCAGATGCTTGAGATTAAAGAGTTTCAAGCAAAATTCCTTGTGAACCTGCGCGATTACCTTGATACCGGCTTATTCCTTGATCACCGTTATACACGCCGTATGTTGTCGCAAATGTCGAAAGATAAAGACTTCCTGAATCTGTTCTCTTATACCGGCTCAGCTTCTGTACATGCCGGGTTAGGTGGCGCGAGAACGACGACAACCGTCGATATGTCTCGTACTTATCTGAACTGGGCCCGCGATAACATGAAGTTGAACGGTCTGAGCGGCTGGCAGCATCGTTTTGAACAGGCAGATTGTCTGGAATGGTTGCGTCATTGTGAGCAAACATTTGATCTTATCTTCATTGATCCGCCAACGTTCTCAAATTCGAAACGAATGGATCAAACGTTCGATGTACAACGCGACCATATCGATGTCATGCGGATGTTGAAGAAAATTCTTAATCCGGGTGGATTAATCGTCTTCTCGAACAACAAACGTCATTTCAAGATGGATTTCGACGGGTTGGCAGATGTAGGCCTGACAGCCGAAAACATCAGCAAGAAAACTTTGCCGAAAGATTTTGCCCGTAATCCACAGATTCATAACTGTTGGTTGATTCGTCATGTAACCAACGAAAACGGACAAGCGTAAATAATGGCTATTTTTTCTATTCAACAAGGCTACTTGTCATATAGTGCTGCGCCTTTGCTCGATCATGTTGAACTGCATATCGAGGAAGGCGAACGTTTGTGTCTGGTCGGCCGAAACGGTGCCGGTAAATCGACACTGATGAAAGTCATCAATAAAGAAATTCAACTCGATGACGGTACGGTTTCGCATTTACAGGATTTAAAAATTGCTCGTCTTGAGCAAGATCCACCGCAAACGGAGTCATCGACAGTTTTCGAATATGTCGCCGATGGTGTTGCCGAGCTAGGCGAGCTTTTATCTGACTATCACCAGCAGTCTGCGTTACTTGCAGAAAACAATCATGACGAAAAAGCCTTACGCCGTTTAAGCGAACTTCAGGAACAACTCGATCTAAGACAAGGCTGGCAATATGAGACGCGTATTAACCAGATCTTGAGCATGTTACAGCTTGAACCAGATACGTTACTTGCGAATCTATCGGGTGGATGGCTTCGTAAAGTCGCTTTGGCGCGAGCATTGGTTAATGATCCAGATCTATTGTTACTTGATGAACCAACAAACCATCTGGATATCGACTCCATTGGTTGGTTAGAAAACTTCCTTAAACAATTCAAAGGCGCGATTGTGTTCATCAGTCATGACCGTGAATTTATTCAGCGTATGGCGACTCGCATCATCGATCTCGACCGTGGCGTACTGACTTCATGGCCCGGTAACTATGATGATTATCTGACTGGTAAAGAAGAATGGCTTCGCGTCGAAGCGCTCAAAAATGCTGAGTTTGACAAGAAACTTGCGCAGGAAGAGGTTTGGATTCGCCAGGGCATTAAAGCGCGTCGAACCCGTAATGAAGGTCGTGTTCGCGCATTAAAAGCACTGCGTATGGAACGTAATGACCGCCGTGACCGTGTCGGCACGTCTAAAATTCAGCTCGATGAAGCAGTCCGTTCCGGAAAAATCATTTTTGAAGGCGAGGGCATCAACTACAGTATTGATGGCAAATGTCTGATCAAAAATCTGGACCTTCAGGTATTACGTGGCGACAAAATTGCCTTAATCGGCCCGAATGGTTGTGGAAAGACCACGTTAATCAAACTGCTTCTTGGTGACATTCAGCCTGATAGTGGGAAAATCCATTGCGGCACCAAACTCGAAGTTGCTTATTTTGACCAATATCGCCAGCAGCTTGATTTAGAAAAGACCGTTATTGATAACGTTGCGGATGGCCGTCAGGAAATTGATTTCGCGGGTCGTCGTCGACATGTGCTCGGCTATTTACAGGATTTCCTGTTCGAGCCGAAACGTGCAATGACGCCAGTGAAGGCGTTATCTGGTGGTGAAAAGAACCGTCTGTTATTAGCCAAGTTATTCTTAAAACCCTGCAATTTATTGATTCTCGACGAACCAACCAATGATCTGGATATCGAGACGCTGGAATTGCTGGAAGAATTACTGGCTGATTACCAAGGCACATTGATTCTTGTCAGCCATGACCGTCGTTTCATTGATAATACGGTAACTCATAGTTGGATATTTGAGGGCGAAGGCAAAATCACGCAATTCGTTGGGGGCTATGCAGATGTCATGGCAACGCGTGAACGTCAGGCTAAATCTGAAGCTCCAACGCCACAAGCTACGAAAGTGCAACCTGCCGCAGAAAGCAAAACTGAAGCGCCGAAAAAGTCGAAGAAGCTTTCTTACAAATTGCAGTTAGAGCTGGATGCGCTCCCTGCAAAGCTTGAACAGCTCGAAACGACCATCGAAGCATTACAAGAGCAGATTAATCAACCTGATTTCTTTTCTTCAGCAGTTGAAGTGACACAACCAATTTTGGATGCTTTGCAAAAAGCTGAATCGGATTTAGAGACTGCGTTTATGCGGTGGGAAGAGTTGGAAGCAATGAAGAATGATGAGTAACGACTCGTTAGTTATTCCATCCACAGTAGATGACATTCATTCTTTTGTAAAGAAGGTTTCATAACCTTGTCGTAACACTTTATTAAAATGTAATTTTGCGCAAAAAAAGCGCTTTTTCGGGTTGCTATTGATCGCCGGATCCGATATCAAATAAGACGACAGAGCTACTAGCTGTCGTCTTTTTTTCAGTTCCGTACAGGGGATTCAAAGCATGAAGAGACAGAAACGCGATCGTTTAGATAGAGCACGTAGTAGAGGCTACCAGGCTGGATTAGCTGGTCGATCAAAAGAGAACTGTCCTTATCAATGTATAGATGCAAGAGGTTACTGGCTGGGCGGCTGGCGCGATGCCGTAGATGAACGCGCACAAGGCATGTTACTTAAATAACAATTTACTGACGAATTCAAAGCGAAAAGGCACTCATAGAGTGCCTTTTTGACTATCTGAGAACAGATTAGAAAGAAGTGGTATCTTGGAACAGACCAACTTTCAGATCGGTTGCAGCATAGATAGGGCGACCATCGACTTCAACAACACCATCAGCGATACCCATGATCAGTTTACGCATAATCACGCGTTTCATTGTGATTTTATATGTTACTTTCTTCGCTGTTGGCAGGATCTGGCCGGTAAATTTAACTTCACCAACACCTAATGCACGGCCTTTACCCGGACCACCTTTCCAGCCAAGGAAGAAACCAACTAACTGCCACATTGCATCCAGACCTAAACAACCAGGCATAACCGGGTCGCCAGGGAAGTGGCAATCAAAGAACCACAGGTCCGGAGTAATATCCAGCTCAGCAATGATTTCACCTTTCTCAAAAGCACCATCTGTGTCAGTGATCTTGGCGATGCGATCCATCATCAGCATGTTTGGTGCTGGCAACTGGCTGTTACCTTCACCGAACAGCTCACCACGACTACACGCAAGCAGGTCTTCTTTCGTGAAACTATTACGACCCTGTTCACACAGGGAAAGCTTTGGAGAGTTGGTCATTTCTGCTGACACGCTTCTAAAATCCTTATTGTTAAATTTGAACTGGAGAATCTACCCAACATGGAGGAACTAAGCAAGTCCAACCAGTGAGCGGAAACGATGTAAAACTGTGCTTAAAAGCCCATTTCTTTCAGATGGGCGTTCTAATTCATCTAATCGATGTCGAATTCGCCCAAATAAGCTATTAGGGTCATCAATTGAACCTGCAGGACAGCCCATCAGGAGTTCAACCGCTTCTTCAACATGTGTTACCGGATAAATATGGAATTTACCTTTCTTAACCGCATCAACCACTTCATCTGATAAGATCAGTTGAAGTTGATTTGAAGCTGGGATCACAACCCCTTGTTTGTTGTTAAATCCTTGAATCGAACAAACACGGAAGAAACCTTCTATTTTTTCATTTAAGCCGCCAACTGGCTGTACATTCCCAAATTGGTCGACAGCGCCAGTAACAGACAGATGTTGATAAATCGGCTGTTGAGCCAGTGCAGACAGTAGGGCACAGAGGCCGGTCAGTGCGGCACTATCACCATCGATTTCACTATATGATTGTTCAAATACAAGATTAGCAGAAAGTGGCGAAGGATTTTCTGTTCCGAATAAAGTTGATAGGTAACCGTGAATAATCATCATCGCTTTCGCATGAATATGACCGGCTAGTTCTGCTTTGCGCTCGATATCTGCGACATCACCATCACCCATATGTACCGTTGCAGTGAGGCGAACTGGTTCGCCGAAATCATATGGGTGCCCCATGATTTGAATCACTGATAGTCCGTTGATTTGTCCGACGACTTCACCTTCAGTCTGTAACAGGATCTGTTCATCGACAATACCTTGATCAGACAGCTCAACAATGTAGTTGAGACGATGCTCTTGTTCTGCCAACGCTGCTTTAATATGCGCAACGGTCACAACCTCGACACCCTGTTCTTTCGCAATACTGTTTGCGAGCTGCATCAGTGCTTCAAGTTGTGTTTGATGAAAGGATAACAACCGTTGATGTTCACAGAGGCGGCAGGAAAAACGCATCAGCTCTTTAATTGCGCTTTCATCAAAATCTAATAAAGATAAATGCTGACGAATGGTACTGAGCAAGCCAACAAACAATGCGCTACTTTCTTCATCATATGGAAATTCAGTGACCAGATCGGTTCGCAGGAATGTTTTCTCGGCAAACTCATTATCAATCAAATTAAAGTCAGCCATTGAGATGCGATCACCAACCAGAATCAATTTGATATCCAGCGGCGTAGCTTCAGGATGAAAGAACGGTGTTTGTGGTGGCGTATCTTCAGGAGATGACCAATCCAGATAACCTGTACTGAGTGCATTATGCAACTTGAACCATAAGGTTGGTTTCATCAGTAATTCATCAACAGGGATGATGAGATAGCCACCATTCGCTTCGCGCACTAATCCTGGTTCAAGTAAATGATGGTTACTGTAGACACTACCTTGTTCGGTCACATAGTTAATTGAACCAAATAGTGAACGCCATGTCAGATCGCGAGCATAAATGACCGGTGGCTGTTCACCATCCTGATCAATCATCAGGTTCACTAATATCGGGTGTGTAAAAGGTAATTCCTGTGCGACATGAGCAGATAGATCGGTTAGATACTGCTCAATTTTCTGGTCATTATTTTGTTTTTTGAGAATCTTTTTAACCACGGCTTCTGCATCAAGGTGCAGACGCAAAAGTTTGAGCATTTCATCCAGTAAATCACAGAACTCAATGCCTGAACCCGGTTTAAGTTTTAACCAAATCGGTTTGAAAGGATTATCCAGATTTTCTGTATAGCAAAGATCAAAGCTGTTGTTGAATGGCTCCGGACAGTCGTCGATCAAATCAATGATAATTTTTTCATAGTTAACGCCAGGATACCCACTTAATAAAAGAGCAGGGCAACTTTTGCTGGCGGTGTTTAGACGTAATATGGCAGAAGCGGCACGAGCTTGTGTTTCAGCAAAGCTGACTGGCTGAACAGAAGACAATAATGGTGTTGAAAAATCTGAGAAATCAGGCAGTAGGGCTTCTGGGGCTAATTCTGTCACTTAAATAATCATTCCTGTGAAATTGTAAGCGGGATTATACCTGAGTGCAGCCACAAACCCACCACCATGATTAGTTTGGTATCACAAAATCATTGTGTAATTAGATTACATAAATGAAATAAAATAATTAGAAAAACCATGCCAAAAATGATCTAAAGCAATTTTATATGTGGATCAGCTTAAGTAGTGAGCAAAATGGGGAGAAAAATAAGTAAAAAAATTACAGAAAGTGCTGGACAATTATGCGATATAGATCAAAAATACATTCATTGATTAAGACATCTTAATCGTTATGTTTCCTTTGTTGTTGTGTGTTGTTTGATGCCCTGATGTGGTTGTTGGTGATTCACCCCCACTTCAAACCAGTTCAAACCAGTTGAAAGGGCTTTTCTTTTTTGCTGATATTGTCAGTGCCTCGTTTTTGGGGATAACCGAAAGGTTATCCCCCTTTTATTTTTGAACACACATGAATGCATTTATAAAACTCCGCCGTCAACGTCTCGCCATGGCAACCCGACCTTTTCAGGCTCGAGGTGGTTCCATTATTCGCTGTGAATTTTGTGGTTTATCTATTCAGCATTGCGCTTGTCATTTAAAACCAACCGCGAAATCTGATGCTGCGTTTTGTCTGGTGATGTATGACACTGAACCGATGAAGCCTTCCAATACTGGCCGATTGATTGCAGATGTCTTCCCAGATAATACTTATGCATTCTTATGGTCACGAACTACACCAGATCCAGCATTGTTATCATTGCTGAACGATCCTGCATACAGTCCAGTTGTCGTGTTTCCTGATAGTTACGTCAAACCTGAAGATCAGCGTGTCGTATTATCGGATGTTGCAGTACTTCCAACCAAACCGCTTTATGTCTTGCTCGATGGGACCTGGAGTGAAGCGCGCAAGATGTTCAGGAAAAGTCCTTATCTTGATCGCTTTCCGGTAATTTCAGTGAAACCTGAAACTTTGTCAGAGTATCGTTTGCGTGTCGCATCCAATGAAAATCAGTTATGCACAGCAGAGGTTGCTGGCTGTTTATTACAGCAACAAGGCGACACTGAAGCAGCAACCGTTTTGCAGAACTGGTTTTCAGTATTTAGAGAACGCTATCTGCTGACAAAATCACATCATGTGATTGATCGCTAATTTGCTAATGCTGATTTGATCACCGAGATAACTTCGTCAGAATCTGGTGTGAAATCAGAGGCAAATCTTGCGATGACTTTACCTGAACGATCAACGACAAATTTTTCAAAATTCCACATAACGTCTGATTCGTTTTCTGGGAGCAAACCATGCTGTGTAAGTAGTGGTTTGAGGTGACCATCAGGTTTTTCCGTGGCATTTGGTATTGCTTCAATGAGCCAGCGATAAAGCGGGTGCCTGTTTTCGGTATTAATTTCTATTTTTCCAAAAACAGGAAATGTAACACCATAATTCAGCGTGCAAAATGCGCTAATTTCATCCGCATCGCCCGGCTCTTGTTCTGCAAAATCGTTGCAAGGAAACCCAAGAATTTCAAATCCCTGATCGTGGTAGGTTTTATAGATTTCCTCTAAGGCTTCATATTGCGGTGTTAAACCACATTTAGAAGCGACGTTCACGATTAATAAAACCTTTCCAGCGAAGTCTGAAAGGGGTTCATTATGTTCATTAAGATGCGTTAATTGAATAGGAGGTAATGACATGACGTTCTCCTGTGCATTGATGTTCTTTTCATATCTACGAGTTTAGCTTAACTCTCTGCTTCAGATTCATGTGATGTGAATCACAATTCATTTTTATTAGTTTCAATTGAAATTTAAAAAGTGTCGACCCGCGCAATGAAACCGGTTTCTTTTTATGGAAAATAGAATAGTCATTCTATTCATAATAACAAATTGAGGTTTCTACAAAATGCGGAAAGCATCTTTTTTCAAAAAACACGCTATTGCGCTGGCAATTTCAGCAACATTTTCAGTGTGTGCATCAGCAGCTGCACCCTCAATTTCTAGTGTTGTCAAGGTTGATTCATTAATCAGTCAAATGACATTAGATGAAAAAATCTCATTCCTGCATGGCACCGTGCAAGGTTTTGATATGAGCAATCAACATGATCCTGAGAATAAGGCAGCTGTTGGTTTTATTCCTGGATTAAGCCGTTTAGGCATTCCTGCACTACGTTTAACGGATGGTCCTGCTGGCGCTCGACATCCAATGCATTTGGCAACAGCGATGCCTTCTCCAGTTGCCTTGGCTTCTTCATTTGATCCAGAGCTTGCCCGTGAGTATGGCAATGTCATCGGTGTCGAAGCCCGCGCTTTAGACCAAGATGTTTTGCTTTCTCCAATGGTGAATATCGTTCGTGTCCCAAATGCAGGGCGAAACTTTGAAACCTTAGGGGAAGATCCATTATTAGCGGGTCAAATGGTTGCTTCTGAAATCAAAGGGATTCAAGAAAAAGGCCTGATGGCAACGGTCAAACATTTTGCGGGTAATAATCAGGAAACCGAACGTGGAACTGGTGTTTCTGTCATTGATGAAAGAACCATGCATGAAATTTATTTGCCGGCGTTTGCGTCCGCAGTAAAAGCGAATGTCGCTTCATTTATGTGTTCGTATAACCGTCTAGCGATCGATGGTCAAGGGAATGATTATGCATGTAGCAACAAAACGTTGTTAACCTCGATTCTCCGTGACCAGTGGAAATACGATGGTTTCGTCATGACAGACTGGTATGCGACCTTATTTGAGCAGAAAGCACCTGATCCAACACCAATCATGGCTGGTTTGGATATAGAGATGCCATCCAATTTCTTTATGGGTGAACCGCTGAAAAAAGCAGTGGAAGCAGGTCAGATCCCAGTTTCTTTCGTCGATCAGGCGGTTGCTCGAATTCTAACGCAGATGGATCGTTTCCATATGCTGGACGGTAAAATGCCAGCTCGTGAATCTATGGATGATGTAGCAGCGGCACACGCAATTACAGCACTGAAAACAGCTGAGGAAGGCGCAGTTCTTCTGAAAAACGCGAAACAGTTACTTCCTTTAACTGCATCTGATATGGCTGATTTATTAATTATTGGCCCGACAGCCGAAGTTCCTGTGATTGGCGGCGGTGGTAGCTCTCATGTGAAACCACGTACAAGTCTTTCACCTGTGGATGCATTAAAAGCATTGGGTGCGAAAGTTAATACACTGACAGGGATTGATTTGGAAGGTGTTGCAATTCCAATGACAGCGCTTCGAACAGCAGGTGATCAATTAGGTTTAGAGCGTAACCTGAATGGCAATAAAACAACTGTTGCTGATATTAATTTGGCTGAGAATGATGAATTGCCGCCTCATAGCGTGGTGCAATGGGATGGAAATTTGGTTGCGCCTGAATCAGGCACGTATGAGATTAAATTGCAGGTAAAAGGCGGCTCCGGATCATTAAAACTGGGGACTGGAGATGCGAAAGGCGAACCGCAATTAAATACAAATAGCTTCTTTGCAACGACGAATCGTTTACTACCGTCTAAAGCAGGTATGGATATCGCTTCGTTTAATATCGACCTGAAGAAAGGACAGAAGCTTCCTCTCGTTGCCATGGCCAAAGCAGGTGAAAACAATATGCTTTCCAGCAGTATTGTGACACCTCAAGATCCATTAGCGATCAGAATGACATGGGTAACGCCATCTCATCGACATCAGGTTTTAAACGATGCAGTCAATGCGGCGCGTCAACATAAAGGCAAAGTACTTGTCTTTGGATTTAATGAAGGTACCGAAGGTCAGGATCGTTTAACGCTAAACTTACCAGATCATCAGAATGAACTTATTTCAGCGATTACAAAAGCAAATAAAAATACAATTGTGGTCCTGAATACAGGTGATCCTGTCTTGATGCCGTGGGAGAGAAATACTTCGACTATCTTACAGATGTGGTATTCAGGTCAGGAAGGCGCTCAAGCAACTGCGAATATCCTGTCTGGTAAAGTAAACCCATCAGGTAAATTGCCTGTAACTTTCCCTAAAGCAGACAAAGACACACCATTCCAGACCAAAGCGCAGTTCCCTGGTGTAAACGGCAAGGTGCAATATAGCGAAGGAATGCTAGTCGGTTATCGGTGGTATGAAACAAAAGCAATTAAACCGTTATTCGCTTTTGGCCATGGACTGTCTTATACACAATTCAGTTATGGAACACCATCAGTGACCAAAACTGAGACTGGCTATAACGTGTCATTTACAGTAACAAACACAGGAAAAATGACCGGTAGTGATGTTCCTCAGATTTATGCCGGTGCATCAGATAACAGCGTTGTGAGTGTTCCTGCTAAATCGCTTGTCGGCTTTAAACGTATTACTTTAGCAAGCGGTGAGAGTCAGTCGGTAACCATTCCGGTGACAACTCGAGCACTTTCATACTGGGATGTAAACGCTGACAAATGGCAATTACTCAGTGGAAAACGCAGTATGTCTATCTGTGACAGTGCTGCATGTGAGAACAATAAGCAAATGTTTGATCTTCATATCAACTAATAAGGAAAAGCCGGGAAACCCCGGCTTTTTTTATGCTTTAATCCAGCGTTTTGCTGCTGAAACTGATTTGTTATCAAATACTTTGACTTTGCAAGGCATCAGAGCTCCCATTATTCTGGAAAAAATAACCAACCACAATACATCACTGATGACGGCTATTTTTTCCCATTTTCTGAAGTATGAAAGTCCAAGTTTTAAATCTTCCCACATTGCACCGAAGGTGAATCCACTGAAAGAAGGATCAAACTGATACAAAACGCGTATTTTCTGGTTTGTATCTGCCATCTTTTTGATTTCAGGTAACACGACTGTTTCGTAATCTTGAGATGTGATCTGTTCAGAAGCTTCGAGACCAACAATGTTTTCGGGTAGATCCGGCATGCGCGTAATCATTTTATGCTCCTTACATCAATCAGCCCGACGATATAAGTATAGTTGCCGGGAATCGAGGTATCAGGAGCAATGATTATTTTGTAAGCACTTTCCAGGTGTCGCCCTGACGGCGCATTCTGAACGAATGTCCTGCAATCATCAGAAACATGCTTTTTGCATGAGATGGAACTTTAAATAGTCTTGGGCCATGGTCAGGAGAAAACCAAACCAATTCCGTTGAATGCTTGAATTGCCTCACAATCTCGTAATTGCCGTCGAACACGGATGAGCTTAAGCAATTTAATGGTTCAGTGATCGGTGAACATCCAACTTCATCAATCGATTTGGGAATACCAATCACGATTGGTGGTTGTACAGAGACGATTTTAAAATCGTAAGGGAATCGTGACTTGCACTGATTGGCTATTTTAGGCCAATGCTTGGTTTCAACTGTTTTAGCTAATGTTTCGTCTAATCGTGAGATTAGCGTTCCACCAGCCAATGCAGTAGGGCAGGCGTCTTGTTTCATTACACCTGATCGACTTAATTTGGATTCAGGTTTTTTTGTCTGAAATTCAAAACGGGAACAACCAGAAACAATGAGGGTGCAAACAATGAAACTGATAACGCGAAAACGAAGTGCTTTCATAATATGAATAAGCAAGAAAAAGTGTGCGTAATATACTTCATTGTGCTGTTGATGAAAGCTAGTTAACACACTTTTATTTTGCTTTTATTCTTCGTCCATTTCTTGCTCAAATGGCAAATTGATGAATACGGTCAGACCATGATTGTTTGCACTTTCCAGCCATATTTTGCCTTCATGATTTTCGATGATCTTACGTGCAATCGACAACCCTAGTCCTGTACCCCCAGTTTCTTTTGACCGGGAGTTTTCTATACGAATATAGGGTTCCAGAACCTGAGTAAGCTGGTCTTCAGGGATTCCTGGACCATTATCCGTTATTGAAATTTGAAAAAACTTATCAAATTCCTGCATTGATATTTTTATTTCATCACCGCCATAACGATGCGAATTCCCGAGAATGTTATTCAGGCATCGCATGATGGCATTCGGTTGTACTGACACGGATCGGGTGATTTTCCCTTCGATTGAAACAAGCATCCCAAGATCTTCAAAGCGTTCAGCAGCAACATCAACCAGAGAATTCATATTAACAGTGTTAAATGGTTCACTTTCTTTACCGATCTTCAGAAAATCGATGGTTTGACCAACCATTTCATTCATTTCATCCAGATCCTGAATCACACTTTCTTTTACATCTGCTGGCAGGTCATCTCGGTCAATCAAAATACGGATACGCGTCAACGGAAGTCTCAAATCATGAGAAACGGCATAAAGAGCCTGTGTTCTTGATTCAATATACTCACGTAATTTCTGACGCATTTTTTCAAATGCAGTTGTCAGTACATGAATCTCTTTGGGGCCATCCATTGTGGGTGGCTTCAGCTCAAGGTTACTCCCCATCTTGATAGCATAATCGGCCAATACGTCGAGTGGTTTCGTGATCCGATATATACCCCAGCTGCCAATCAATATGATGAATAGTGCGCAGACCAATGAGATTGCAATGAATCGTAAAGAAAGGGACTCCAGTTCATCTGGTTTAAAAAAGTGAATTGTTGTAATGGCACCATCATAAAGTTTGACTTGTAAAAACAACTCTCTATGGTCATATGGCTTGGTAATGTCGTGATGAAATTTCTTAAATTTAGAATCATTTACAAAGTTCAGTGCTTCGTAATCTGTTTTATTGGATTTGTTCAGGTCGATGAATTGAAGCTCGAAACGTTTATCTAAACCGGATAACAGGTATTGAGAAAGTTTACGGGAATATTCATCGTTTATTTTCGCTTCTGCAGCTTGCCATGGCATTTCCAGCGTAAAAGTATTTGGCAAAACACTAAGAAGTCGTATTGCATTCGGTCTGGCGTCAGCGGGCGTATTATTCAGAATATTGATAAAACCCTGTAAACGTTGTGCCGCATATTCTTTTGTGAGGTGGCTATTGATTTTGCTTTGTTCATCTAAGATCAGGTAGATCCCAGCTGACGAGATCAGCACGATACTCGCTATTAACGTAATGAACAGCTGGCTATAGATTGTATTTTTACGCGTAGTTTTTATTCGGAAGAAACGGAGCATGCTAATTTGTATCCAAGATTTCTGATCGTCACAATGATTGCGGCTTCTTTTGCGTTATCATTCAACCGTTTTCTTAAGCGTGAAATCATGACATCAATTGTTCTATCGGTCGGGCAAATATCATGTCCGGCAAGAACCTCCATCAATTGATCGCGAGAAAGAATCATATTTGGATGTTCCGCTAAATGACGTAACAGTTTAAATTCGCCTGTCGATAGAATAGTCATGACTCCTGCATCATCGACAAGATTGAAAGTCTCGAGATCTAATTTCCAACCTGAAAAGCACAGATATTTCTGACTATGCTGCTTTGATTCAGAAACAGAGTTTTCTAAACGCCGTAAAATCGCTTTAATTCTGGCTAATAACTCTCTTGGGTTAAATGGTTTTGAAAGATAGTCATCAGCACCTTGTTCGAAACCAACCAACTTATCTTTATCGTCTCCGCGAGCAGTAAGCATCAGTACAGGCACTGTTGTCTGGTGTTTGAGCTTGTCGCAAAGTGTTAAACCGTCTTCACCTGGCATCATGATGTCCAGAATGATCAAATCAGGTTTGTTTTTTTCGACAACACTCATTAATTGCGAGCCATCAGGTAACGTTTTAACGATAAAGCCTTGGTTTGTCAGATAATCATCTAATAAGTCGCGAAGTTTTTTATCGTCATCAACAATTAAAATGTGTGCGTTCATTCTGGCTGGAATCAATTGAAGTTGGCTGAATATTCTCAAGCCTAAACGTTAATTTCAACGAGAGACACATTTCATTTACAAAAATGCGGGGAGAGCAGAAAAGTATAGAAATGAGCCGCATCATTTCGACACGGCTCAATATTGATTAGGCTTGTTCAGTTGAAGGTTCTAAAGAAGATGTTGAACGCTGTTTAAAGTAATAACCCGCAGCAATTGCACAGATCCAGAATGGAATCATCCATACAGAAATCTGAATGCCAGGTGTAACAGCCATAATTCCTAAAATGCCAACCAAGAACAAAATACAAATATAGTTACTGATTGGATATGCGAAGCTTTGGAAACGGGTAGTTTCACCCTTACGAGCTTTTGCATGGCGGAATTTCAGATGAGTTATACAAATCATCACCCAGTTAATGACCAGAGCAGCAACAACCAATGACATCAATAAACCAAAGGCTTGGCCCGGCATAACAAAGTTCAGCAACACACACAGACCTGTTGCAAGAGCCGATACGCCCAATGCATTTAAAGGAATACCGCGTTTATTGATTTTACCCAAAGCAGCTGGCGCATGACCCTGTTGAGCAAGACCCAACAACATACGGCTGTTGCAATAAACACAGCTATTATAGACAGATAACGCAGCTGTTAAGACGACAAGGTTTAAAGCGTTTGCAACGATGTCACTGTCAAGCGCATGGAAGATCATGACAAATGGACTTCCGCCTTCTACTACTTTCTGCCATGGGTAGAGTGATAACAGAACGGCGAGGGCGCCAACATAAAAGATGAGGATACGAACTAATACCTGATTCGTTGCGCGCGGAATAGTTTTTTCAGGTTCATCAGCTTCTGCTGCAGTGATCCCAACCAGTTCAAGGCCACCGAATGAGAACATGATTACTGCCATCGACATCACTAACCCCATGATGCCATGTGGGAAGAAGCCACCATGCTGCCACAAATTGCTTACGCTTGCGTCAGGCCCGCCATGTCCACTCGTCAGTAAGTAGATACCGAAAACAATCATTCCGATAATTGCGGCAACTTTGATGATCGAGAACCAAAACTCCATTTCACCATACAATTTCACGTTGGTGAGGTTAAGTGCATTGATAAGAATGTAAAAGACGAGTGCTGAAATCCAAGTTGGGACTTCAGGGAACCAGTATTGAATATAAATACCGACAGCGCTCAATTCGGCCATACTGACCAGAACATACAGGACCCAGTAATTCCATCCTGATAAGAATCCGGCAAAAGGATTCCAGTATTTATTTGCAAAATGACTGAATGAGCCAGCTACCGGTTCTTCTACAACCATTTCACCCAGTTGGCGCATGATAAAGAAGGCAATAATACCAGCAACGGCATAACCTAATAAAACAGATGGGCCTGCAGCCTGAATAGTTTGTGCAATACCCAAAAATAAACCAGTCCCAACGGCACCACCGAGTGCAATCAATTGAATATGGCGATTTTTTAAACCACGATTAAGCTTGCCATGTTGATCTGTGCTCATACAGCCTCTCCTTGAATGACAGATGAGCCGTTAAAGCATGATCCAGGCCAATTTTATAATTACAAATCTACTAATCTCATATCTTATTGTTTTATCGATATTTAATTATTTAATTCCATGCTTATCATGCGAATAACCAAGCATACGCCGTACACATATCACGCACACAACACAACTAATGCGCACATATCGTGCATATATGATCCATTTATGCGCATTTCGTTCTTCAGTGTTGATTAATGAGTGGGTAAACAACAGACAAAAAAGCTGATAGGCTAAGAATAAGTCAAAAAATTAGAGTAAAAAGATGTTTCAGATCGACGATTATGATTTAAAAATACTGACGCTATTACAGCAAAACGGCAGGCTAACGAATGCTGAACTAAGTGAATTAACCGGGCTGTCCTCTTCACAATGTTCTCGCCGCCGTATAGCACTTGAACAAGCACAAATGATTTTAGGCTATCACGCCAGACTGGCACCAGATGCAGTCGGACTCGATGTGATAGGGCTGATAGAAGTTAAATTGTTGAACCATACCGTTGATTGTGTTGATATTTTTCATAAGATGCTTGCAAGTGAAAACTCTATTATCGATGCTTACAAAACGACAGGTGATTCAGACTATTTAATTAAAGTTGCAGTGCCTGATTTAAGGGGGCTCAGCGATCTGATTAGTAATACACTTTCTTTAAGTAAGAGCGTTGCACATCTTAAAACATCTGTTGTGTTGAGTCGTCTTAAAGAAAATGGAATTATCATTCCCGAACAACTCCAATCCTGCTAAAATGCACAAATATTGCATTGAAACCTTAATTTATGCATGTATTATGCATCACCATTAATGCGGATGATTAAAGTCCGCATTTTGAGTTCTATTTTGGTGCAACCTATACCTGTTATACATTGAGGTTTTTCATGAATACGGCCGTTGCTGAGCAAAGTCTCACACACTCATGGATCGAAGATCTTTTTGCAATTGTCATTGGCACCGCAATGGTGTCGTTTGGCGTAATATTGCTACGTCAGTCAGGTGCGTTGACTGGTAGTATCGCTGGTGTAGCATTTCTACTTCACTATTTGACGCACTGGGCATTTGGTATTTTCTTCTTTGTATTGAATTTACCATTCTACTATCTCGCGGTTCGTCGGATGGGATGGTCATTCACCATCAAAACATTCTGTGCGGTTGTTTGTGTTTCCGTTTTCTCCGAATTACATCCAGTATTTATTCATATTGATAATCTGCAGCCTTTTTATGCAGCAATTTTTGGTAACATACTGATGGGCGTCGGTTTTATTGTGTTGTTCAGACACAAAATGAGCTTGGGTGGAATCAACGTTTTAGCGCTATATCTGCAAGATAAAGGTATTATCAAAGCAGGGAAGTTACAGATGATTATTGATACTTTCGTATTGATTGCATCGTTCTTCATCGTCAATTTTGAAATGTTGATCGCATCATTAATTGGCGCATTCATCATGAATATGATCATTACCATCAATCATCGTCCAGAACGCTACCTCGGTTAATCATCCATTTCTTCAAAGCCACAGGTTATTCCTGTGGCTTACATCACATTTCCTTTCTACAAACCTCATCCTTAATCTTCTTTCC
>QKFI01000222.1 GCA_003251455.1 Tolumonas sp. | reverse complement strand
AGCGACAAAATGCAGCTGATTCGAGTTGATTGGTTTCAACTGGCCAATCCCATGGCATTGGGATCTCTTCACTCATCGTCCGAAGTTTTAGGGTATCCGGCTGATGGATATTGCCAACCCAGAATGTGGGTTTATCTGCTCGGCTGAAACGCAGCCAACCTTGTCCTTCATTCGTCCACCATTGTGGTTGTTGATAACCACCATCTTGGACAAATGCCAGATATTCAGCATTACTGACAAGGTAACGACTGGCTTGGAATGCTTCGAGTGTAATCGTTCTGGAACCATATTCATTATCCCAACCATAAGTCGCATCAGTTGCTGGTTTACCAAGTTTGATGGTTGTTGCCGGGACGGTTAATAAAGCATTTTCTGGAACTGATGCGCGATCGTGTTGCTGAAATGGACACAGTGTCCATTGTGGTTGAGCGTTGACGCGTTCGATGGGTAATTGTCTGATAAGGACAGATGAAGTTTCGAGGTGGATACGTTCATGCTCGATACCCATCAAAATTGCCCAAGCAGGTGAATCCCAGCTGATGGGTAATTCTAATGGCATTGTATCGATAAATTGCGTAACCAGCTGTCGGACTTGTTGGCGATATTCTCTCAGTCGTTGAATCGTCGGCCATTGATAGTGGCGTTCGTCGAGGTCATCCCAACTCATTTCATCCACGCCGATCGCGACTGTGGATTCGATAAAAGGATCGATCCGTTTATGAATGAACTGGCCGATGAGTAGTTTGTTGATGAAAAATGCGGCGGTATGCCCGTAATAGAAAATGAGTGGATGGCGCAGTGGAATTGATTTTTTGTACCAAGCGTCTTCCGTTGCTAAGCAATCAAATAATGAATCATATAAATCGAATGTATTGATGAAATAGGATTTGAGTTCTTCTCGTTTTGCGTTTGGATCATCTCCGTTGAGCAAAAGCGTTCGTGTCACCATGGGTATGGTTTGATTCAGGATTGACTGAGGCTTACTGGCTGACATGCGCAGATTTCTCCCTGTGCTTATATTCTCAGACTACTATAGTCGTCAATTTGAGGCCTTGTATGCTGTACGGGAGAAATCTCATTTAGATCAGTCAGGCATTGAGTTGTTTACTGCTGAAAGAGAAAGGGAGTAATTCTTTAATTGGGCATTGCTGTAGCTCACCTTGCCAGTGAAACAGGATCTGAATCTCGGGGCCAAATTCTGAAATAAATTGGCGGCATACACCGCACGGGCTGATTTCACCTTTCGGAGAATAGACTGCGATAGCGACAAATTTAGTCATACCCTGACTAATCGCATTGCCTAAAGCGACGCGTTCAGCGCAGGTCCCTGCTGGGTAAGATGCATTCTCAATGTTGATGCCACAAATGATTTTTCCTTCTTCGGTCAAAACCGCTGCGCCAACCGGATATTGGGAATAGGGAATGTATGCATGACGGATACTTTGCTTTGCAGCATCCATTAAGGTTCTGATTTGTTCTGGAGATAAGCTGGACATGGGATGATCCTGGATGGGATAAGTCATGATAACGAAGATCCAGTTGTATCACGCCAGTTGAAAGGGCTCAAGCTGGCGTGAAATGCTCGGATCAAACGGTCGATTGATACCAGACTGAAACTTCGAAGGGGGCTAAACTTCGAGAAGGTAGCTCTGGCTGAATGGCATTATTATGGATCAGGCATTCAGCAAGTTGGCTCTGCCAGTATGAAGGCAGTGTAAATGTTGTTTCAGTGGCGCGAAGATTTGCGATGACCAGCAACTTCCCATCATTTGATGTTCTTTCATAACACCAATAATCAGGTTCCTCCAGTGACAAATCTGTGTAATTGCCCATCGTGATGATGGGATGATTTTTCCGTAATTGAATGAGTTTTTGGTAAAAATAAAACAGTGAATGCGGATCGGCGAGCGCCTGTTCCACATTAATTTCAGTAACATTATCAGCCATTGAGATCCAGTTAGTACCCTCTGTAAATCCGCCAGATGTTGTACTATTCCATTGCATTGGGGTTCGACTATTGTCACGAGAACGTGCGGCTAATGTTTGAAGAATTTCGCGTTCTGCTATGCCTTGATCCTGCAGGATCTTCGCCATATTCAGGCTTTCCACATCCCGATATTGTTCCAACGATTGGAAATGAGGATTGGTCATGCCGATTTCTTCGCCCTGATAAATATAAGGTGTTCCTTGCATCATATGTAGGACGGTCGCGAGCATTTTTGCCGACTTTTCCCGATATTCTCCTTCTTGACCTAAGCGAGAGACGATCCTTGGTTGATCGTGATTACACCAAAATAACGCGCTCCAGCCTTGTTGATGCAACCCTTTTTGCCAGTGCGAAAAGATGGATTTGAGTTCTCCGAAATCGGGTGAGGCCAGTTTCCATTTTTCACCTTGTGGATAGTCTATTTTCAGATGATGGAAATTGAATACCATCGAGAGTTCGTTTCCAGATTTCTGGGAATAACGCTGACAATGTTCCAATGTTGTCGAGGACATTTCTCCGACTGTCATGCAGCCGAGGGGAACGAATACATCACGCGCCAGCTCTTGCAAATATTCATGCACACGAGGGCCATCCGTATAAAAACGTCGTCCATCACCTTGTGGATCGTTAGGGTAATCCTGTTGTTTAGAGATCAGATTGATGACATCCAGACGAAAACCATCCACACCTTTATCGGCCCAGAAATGCAGGATCTCTTTCAGTTCAGCCCGAACGGCTGGATTTTCCCAGTTCAGATCGGCTTGCTCCGGGCTGAACAGATGCAGATAGTACTGATCGCTCAACGGATCGAGTTGCCAGGCACTGCCCCCGAATTTCGATTGCCAATTATTCGGTGCTTGCCCTTGCACTGGGTCTTTCCAGATATAGTAATCGCGATAAGGGCTAGATGGATCGGTTAATGCGGATTGAAACCAAGCATGTTCCGTGGAGGTATGGTTAAACACCATATCCAGAATGATTCGGATCCCTTTTTGATGGGACATCGCAACTAAGGTCTCAAAGTCATCCATCGTGCCGTAAGCTGGGTCAATCGCATAATAATCAGCAATGTCATAACCATTATCGATTTGGGGTGAAACATAAAAAGGTGTGATCCAAAGCGCGTCAACTCCCAGTTTTTTTAGGTAATCGAGACGTTTGATGATGCCTTTCAGATCACCAGTGCCTTTGGCTCCAGAATCCTGAAAGCTTTTTGGGTAGATCTGATAAATTACTGCTGTACGCCACCATTCTTGCTCAGTTTGCGTCATTGTGTACTCCTTGCCAAAAAGACTGCAGCCTTTGTTTTGACTGCAGTCATCGATACGTTTTTATGTTTAAACGGTTTGTTGTTCAGCGATTTGATTGGCAGGTTGATTGCCAAATTTATGTTTATAGACACCGATTGTCAGGAGCATTGGGACAACAATGGCGACTAGCATGGCAACCGCGTAGATACCCCAGAATTGTGGCTGAATGGACAGGATGCCTGGTAAACCACCGACACCGATCCCGTTTGCAAGCACACCACTGAAACCACAAATTAGCGCAGCGAAAGCAGAACCTACCATGGCACAGAGCATTGGGAATTTGTAACGAAGATTGATCCCGTACATTGCTGGCTCAGTGACGCCCAGATATGCAGAGATAGCCGCGGGCACAGAGATTTCTCGTTCGTTTTCTTTACGACTAATTATGATGATGCCAACCACTGCAGATGCTTGTGCGATATTTGATAGGGCAATCAATGGCCAAATTGGCGTACCACCCATACTTTGTACCAGCTGTAAATCGACGGCATTGGTAGTGTGGTGCACACCGGTAATGACCAATGGTGCATAGAGAAAGCCGAATAATGCCGCACCGATTGGGGCGAAATTACCGGTCATCACTGTTTTTGCCGCAAATGCTACGCCATCTCCAATCCAGCGACCGAACGGTCCAATCAGGCTATGTGCAAGGAGTACGGATAAAATGATGGAAACAAAAGGAACCACCACAAGATACAAATAAGCCGGAACGATTTGTTTTAATCGTGTTTCAATCATGGCTAATGTGACACCAGCCAGAATGGCCGGAATTACCTGGGCCTGATAACCGACTTTCTGAATGGCAAATAAGCCGAAATTCCAGACATCAGGGGCTTGCTGACCTATCAGGTAAGCATTCATTAATTGCGGGCTGACAAGGGTTATCCCCAGTACAATCCCAAGAATTTCACTACCACCAAGTTTCTTGACGGTTGACCAGCAAACACCCACGGGCAGGAAATGGAAAATTGCTTCCCCGATCAACCAGAGAAATGAGTGAACAGTTGCCCAGAACTGGCTGATTTCTGTCAGACTCTTGCCATCGAACATCTTGATATCGCCGATGACATTTCGGAAACCGAGAATCAAACCACCGGTAATAATCGCAGGTAATAACGGAACGAAAATTTCTGCCAGATGAGAAATCGTGCGTTCCAGCGGATTCATATTTTGTCGGGCAGCGACTTTCGCGGCCTCTTTAGA
>QKFI01000150.1 GCA_003251455.1 Tolumonas sp. | reverse complement strand
TCGAGTAACGCTTTTTCAGTCACAATGAGAGGTCGTTTAATTGACTTAGTTGCCATACGGGCAACCAGATCATTAATTGCATTTTCACCGGACAGGCTAATTTGGGGGAGACACAGTGCAAAGGCCATAACGATTTCCTATTTCCATGTAAATATTGTGGTTATCGTAGGTGGCCGTCAAGTGGAAAACCTTAAATAAAAGGCCAAAACAAATTTTATTTTGGCCGTAATTCAAAGCTTATTTATAGCGTTTTCTATATTGGAGTGGCGTCATATTAAACGCCTGATGGAATTTGCTGGAAAAATAATTACTATCGTTAAATCCACATGAAAATGCGATATCAGTCACAGCATTTTGTGTATGACTTAACAGATAAGATGCATGGCAAAGACGAACTCTGCCTAAATAATTATTTGGCGTCAGTCCGGTATGATCCTGTACCTTACGATTTAAAGTTCTCATCGGTATTTCAAACTTTTCAGACAGATCATTCCAATTTAATTCATCCTGATAATGCTCATTGATATAATTTATCAACATCAAAAGCTTATCTTGATCATCAGACCGAAACTCACTATTCATCTGATGTGTACGCCAGAGCGTAATTGCTAGCTGTGAAAATAAAGCCTCCACCATGATTGATGAATATTGATCACGTTTATTATTTTCATCAATAATTTGATTCAATAATACATCTGCTTGATGCTGTACTGTTGTATTCACGATAATCTGACCATGTCCTTCGTGATGACAACAGTCTGATAGCATGCTCAACAATGACGACGATGCGTGAAATGCCTCTGGCATGAATAGCACATTCGTCAGACATAAATTATCCATCTGATCAAATACATGCTCATCGTCTTCCCGCAGATAGAGAATGCTCCCCTTACTGATGTGCATCGCACTACCATCACAAAATATGTAATGCGCAGCCCGATTTCACCAACACAAGTTCATGAAAAGAATGACAATGTTCGGGGAAAGGCTCTTGTGGAAATCGAGGTAACACATTGATCATCTTATTCTTATCGAAAAACTCTTGTTGATTTAGCCTGAACATAATGTTCTCTGCCTTTTAACCATTACGACCGAGTTTAGTACGATCTATTCTGACGCTAAAGTCAATTTCAGCCCGTTTCAGCTGTGATCTTTTTCTCATAAAAGAAGGCAGAACAAGCCATCACAAAAATCCATTCGCTGATTTTCATGACATACATCACAAATAACTCCAGTTTCTAACGTTTCTTGATTTTTATGCCAGTGAGTTTCCGAAGATGGCAAATAAAAAAAGGTTTGTGTACGAAATCATTAATAAAGTGGCAGCATCTGAACAAGGAGTCATCGTAATGACAATTCATGTTGCTGCTATCGATTTAGGTGCTTCAAGTGGTCGCGTCATGCTGGCCAAATATTATGAAGACACTAAATCAATTGAATTAAAAGAAATTCATCGCTTTCCTAATGGTATGATAAAAAAAGATGGTTTTGATTGCTGGAACTTAGAAGCCATTCTGGAAAACATCAGTCATGGATTAAATTTAATTGATGCAGACGGTATTAAACTTGATTCTATCGGCATTGACTCTTGGGGTGTCGATTTTGTCCTGCTGGATAAAAGTGGAAATATGCTTGGACTCCCTGTTGCATATCGTGATGATAGAACTGATGGGGTACCAGAGAAAGTATTTAAATTAATTCCAAAAGAAGAAATTTATTCAAATACTGGCATTCAGTTCATGAAGTTTAATTCCCTTTATCAGATCAAGGCGATTATTGATCAGAATCCTGAATGGTTGCCTCAAGTTGATAAATTATTATTAATTCCTGATTATTTACACTACCGGTTAACCGGAAAATATAGTTGTGAATATACAAATGCCAGTACAAGTCAGTTATTAAATGCACAGCTCCGTGATTGGGATCCTGCATTAGAAAAAGTCCTTGATGTTGCCGCAAACTGGTTACAACCAATTACTCAACCGGGCACCGTGTTAGGTAAATGGACCAGTCCATCGGGTCATCATGTCAAAGTGATTCCACCAGCAACACATGACACAGGTTCCGCCATCGTTGCTACCCCGTTGAGCACAGAAAACTCTGCTTATATCAGTTCAGGCACCTGGTCACTTGTTGGCGTGGAAAGTAAAACGCCTGTGACCAATCCGGAGGCGCTGGCGGCAAACCTGACCAATGAAGGTGGTGTCGAAGGAACTTACCGCATCCTGAAAAACGTCATGGGGCTGTGGCTGGTTCAGTGTCTGCAGAAAGAGTTTTGTAATCTCACTTTTGCTGATCTGGCCTCACTTGCTGAAAACGCAGAACCATTCCGTTACCTGATTAATCCGAATGATGATCGTTTTCTGAACCCTGCCTCGATGAGAGAGGAAATCCAGGCTTTCTGTGCAGAAACCAATCAAGGCGTTCCGACTAAACCGAGTGAACTGACTCGCTGTGTGCTGGATAGTCTCGCTCTCTACTACCGTCTTGTTTTTGAAGAAGTTGAATCGGTCATGGAGCGCCCGATTGATTCGGTACATATCGTCGGTGGCGGGTCTAAAAACAAGCTCCTGAATCGTCTATGTGCAGATATTTCTCAACGGGAGGTGATTACCGGCCCGACAGAAGCATCTGCACTGGGGAATATCGGTTACCAACTCAAAGGGTTGGGTGTGTTAGCAGATCTGAAAGCAGTCCGTGAAGTCATTAAGCACAACTTCATCGGTGAGCATCTGAGCCCACATCCAGTTCCACAACTAGAAATGCAATGGCAGCGTTTTCTGACGCTGTGTTCTCACCAAACTCAAATGAAAAAAACAGAGGAAGTCGCATGAATCCGAATATTGAATCTGCATATGCATTAGCCAAACAGCAATACGCAGCCCAAGGTATCGATGTCGATGCCGCTATTGAAAAACTGGAAAGTATCGCGGTTTCCATGCATTGCTGGCAAGGCGATGACGTTGTCGGTTTCGAGACAGGTGCTGGAGCCTTAACCGGTGGTATTCAGACCACTGGTAATTATCCAGGTAAAGCTCGTAACGCACAGGAACTGCGTCAGGATCTGGAATTCGCAATGTCACTGATTCCAGGTGCAAAACGTCTGAATCTGCATGCAATTTATCTGGAATCAGAAACACCTGTATCAAGAGACCAGATCCAACCAGAACATTTCAAAAACTGGGTGGAATGGGCGAAGAAAATGGAAATTGGTCTGGATTTCAACCCAAGCTGCTTCTCTCATCCATTGAGTTCTGATGGTCTGACACTGTCGCATCCAGATGAAAAAGTTCGTCAGTTCTGGATCGACCATTGTAAAGCTAGCCGTCGCGTTTCAGCCTATTTCGGTAAAGAGCTGGGCACTGCATCTGTCATGAATATCTGGGTTCCGGATGGTCTGAAAGATCTGCCTGCAGATCGTTTAGCGCCTCGCCAGCGTCTGATTGCTGCACTGGATGAAGTCATTGCTGAAAAATTTGATGAAGCACATCACATTGATGCAGTTGAAAGCAAATTGTTTGGTATCGGTGCGGAGTCTTATACCGTAGGCTCTAATGAGTTCTATATGGGCTATGCAACTTCACGCAATGTTGCGTTATGTCTGGATGCCGGACACTTCCATCCGACTGAAGTGATCAGTGACAAGATCAGTGCTGCTTCACTGTATGTAAAACATCTGCTGTTACACGTGAGCCGTCCGGTTCGTTGGGATAGCGACCACGTTGTCCTGCTTGATGACGAAACTCAGGCTATTGCGACAGAAATCGTCAGAAATGACCTGTTTGATCGCGTTCATATCGGCCTCGACTTCTTTGATGCGTCAATCAACCGTATCTCTGCATGGGTTATCGGTACTCGCAACATGAAGAAAGCACTGCTGCGTGCGCTGTTAGAGCCAACTGATGCTTTACGTCAAGCTGAAAACGAGTGGGATTTCGGCAGCCGTCTGGCGCTGATGGAAGAAACGAAGAGCATGCCATGGCAAGCTGTTTGGGATTATGCATGTGCCCGTGAAGGTGTTGCGGTTGGCAGCGAATGGCTCAAGACCGTCAAAGACTACGAACAAGAAGTGTTATTTAAACGGAAATAACGAGTCACAGCAATGATGCTATGGATTGCAGGTAGGTTCTACAGCGGCAGAGCCTTCCGTAATCCGGAGTATCGTTGCTTATTGGATCCTGCAGTCGTTGTATGTAGAGAGGATAGCTTATTCGATAAAAACAAAAGGACCTATCTATGCCTGTTTGCATGAAAAATATCATTCCTGAAATCAGCAGATGGTATTGCGCTTACTGGCTAGAGCTCCGTTCTGAAAAGAATAAATGTAGTTCCGGATTTCTGATTCACCACGACTTATTGATTAAAACAATAAAGAGACAATCCTCTGATGGAGTCAGTCTCTCAACTTAATCGCTATAGAAAACACACAACAATTGGGAGTCTGAGGAATAAGTCGTACATCAGAATCCTTACCGAACACATAATGGAGCATAAAATGAAAAAAATGTTCAAAACCGCACTGATTGCAACCAGCATTCTAGCTAGCTTCGCGTCTCACGCCGAAAATATGCGGATCGGTTTAGTCGTGAAAGCGCTCGGTATTGGCTTTTTCGAAGCAGCTCATGAAGGTGCAAAACAAGCGGCAAAAGAACTGGGTGATGTTGATGTCATTTATACCGGCCCGGTCACACCAACTGCTGAAGGACAGATCGAAGTCATCAACTCTCTGATTGCCCAGAAAGTCGATGCAATTGCTATTTCTGCTAACGATACGGATGCACTGGTACCTATTCTGAAACGTGCACAACAACGTGGTATTAAAGTTGTTTCCTTCGACTCAGGTGTTGCCAAAGATGGTCGCCAAATTCACTTAAATCCTTCCAGTAATGAATTAATCGGTCAGATGTGTGATGAGCTGGCTGACGTTGCCGTAAAAGCGACTGGCAATGACGGCGGTGATATTGCAATCCTCAGTGCCTCGCCTACTGCGACCAACCAGAACATCTGGATTGGTGAAATGAAAAAAGACTTACCTCAATTCCCTAAACTCAAGTTAGTCGCCACTGTCTACGGTGATGACCTTGCCGATAAAAGCTATCGTGAAACCAAAGGTTTAATTAACTCTTATCCGAACCTGAAAGCAATCGTCGCACCAACCTCTGTTGGTATCGTTGCTGCAGCTCAGGCTGTGAGCGATATGGGTAAAACCGGCAAGATTTATGTCACTGGTTTAGGGCTGCCATCCGAATTAGCTGGTCACGTTGAATCAGGCGCAGTGAAAAGCTTCGCAATCTGGAACCCAATTGATCTGGGATATGCCGCAACCATGATTGCTCATGACCTCGTCAAAGGCACAGCGACTGACAAAGAAGCAAGTATGGGACGTATTGGCAAAGCGCAAATAGACAAAGATGGGAATGCGGCGATGGCTGCA
>QKFI01000207.1 GCA_003251455.1 Tolumonas sp. | reverse complement strand
CCGATCACCGGCAGCTTGAGTAACCAGGCTTCATAACGTTGCCGATTTGCTGATTTGCGAAGCCAGCGCTGCCAAATCACTGCACTCACTATCATCAGCACCAAGAGGAGGAAGCCGTACTGTTGAATGAATTCACTGAGAGAGAGGAGTAATTGAGTGCTAAACGGCAGGGTTTGACCCATATGCACCACCTGCTCCACCACTTTCGGTACAACGGTCGCCAGCAAAATAATAATGACGCTGATCGCCACAAGCGTCAGAACCACCGGATAGATCATGGCCTGCAGTAGCTTATTTTTCAGTTGCTGCCGTTTTTCGGTGTAATCGGCCAGACGCAATAAAACCGTATCCAGATGGCCCGATTTTTCACCAGCCGCAACCATCGCTCGATACAAAGTATCAAATACCCGTTCATAACCACTCATTGCATCCGCCAGTGAATGGCCTTCCAGCACCCGACTCCGAACCGAAGAAAGTAATGTGTTTAACTGCGGTTTTTCAGTTTGTTCGATCACGGCTTTCAGCGCTTCCTCGATCGGGATCGCCGCCGCGACCAATGTCGCTAGCTGACGCGTGATCAACGATAAATCGGACGTGCTAACCCGGGGACTCAGCCAACGAGCTTTGATGCTCTTGTTTTGTAATACGGGTTCACTCAGTTCGACAGACACAGGAGTGAATCCTTGCTCACGCAAGAGTTGCCGGATCTGACGGGGAGAATCCCCTTCCAGCGTCCCCCGTTTCTGACGTCCCCGATGATCGAGTGCTGAATACGAATAAGCGGCCATCTTTAATCTTCCCGGGTAACCCGCAACACTTCTTCGAGCGAGGTTTCCCCTTGCATCACTTTGAACAGACCATCTTGTCGGATCCCAGGCATTGCTTCCCGAACCATTTTTTCGATGACGTGTTCACCTGCTTCGGTATGAATTGCCTCGCGCAGAGACTCATCGATAATCAACAATTCATGGATCCCGGTTCGACCTCGGTATCCAGATTGGTTACAGGCAGCACACCCATGCGGTTTGAAAATCGGTGGCGTGTTGGATGGAAATCCATAACGGACTTTATCTTCGTCATTGAGCAAATAGGCAGTTTTACATTCAGGGCATAACGTTCTCACCAGTCGTTGTGCCAGTACGCCAAGCAGTGATGTCGACAACAAAAAGGATTCGATCCCCATATCCCGCAAGCGCGTGATCGCGCCAATTGCAGTGTTTGTATGTAATGTAGAAAGAACCAGATGCCCGGTCAGCGATGCCTGCACTGCAATTTGTGCGGTCTCCGTATCACGAATTTCTCCGACCATCACCACATCCGGATCCTGACGTAAAATGGCACGTAATCCGCGTGCAAAAGTCATGTCGACTTTCGGGTTCACTTGTGTCTGACCAACGCCTTCCAAATCATATTCAATAGGATCTTCAACCGTCAGAATATTCCGCTCTCGACTGTTGATTTCCGATAATGCAGCATACAGTGTGGTCGATTTACCTGAGCCGGTTGGTCCGGTGACCAGAATGATGCCGTGCGGTTTCCGGATAAGAGAAGCCAGTGATTCCCGGATACGCGGTGTCATCCCCAGCTGCTCCAGCTCCAGACGAACCGTATTTTTATCCAGCAGTCGTAATACAACCCGCTCGCCATAACTTGATGGCATCGTTGACACACGCACATCCACGGCACGTCCACCGATACGCAGACCAATACGGCCATCCTGCGGGATCCGCTTCTCGGCGATATCCAGCTTGGCCATAATTTTGATACGGGAAACTAAGAGAGAAGCCAGCTTGCGTTGTGGTTGCAGAATATCCCGCAACACACCGTCGACACGAAACCGGATCGCCAGATTCTTTTCATAAGTTTCGATATGAATATCGGAAGCCTGTGCCTTAATCGCTTCTCCCAACATGGCATTAATCAACCGGATGATAGGTGCATCATCTTCCGCATCCAGCAGATCTTCCTGATCGGGTAACTCCTCCGCCAGGGTATAAAAATTCAGATCATTACCGATATCTTCCATCATCTGACGAGCCTCGGAAGAATCCCTCTGATAATCAGCCATGAGTTGCTGTTCAAAATCTGTGGCAACCATACGCGTTAACTGAAATGGCCGCTTTATTAAACGACGGAGTTCAAGCAGTACGTCAGGCTTGATCTGACCAGCGCTGAAGACATAAGGCTTACTATCACGCCACTGCAACAGCACTTGATTATCCCGGGCATACGCGAATGACAGTCGTTCACGATCCTGATCAACATGAGTTACAACATCATCTATCATATCGCCTCCCTCATTCGTTCACTGTCGTTTGCGAACGCGACTTCTCAATCTCAGGCGAAATCAGTACATCTCGGTGCTGCTCTTGTAGGTTTACAGGTTCAGTTGGCAATGCCAGAGGATCTCGTTGGTTGATCTGTGCCTGTGCATGATTACGATACAGGTTATATTTTTCGGTTGATAAATCGGAATAAGCGGCCTGATCCCTGAGGATGATGGGATGGATAAACACCATCAGGTTTTGCTTACTGGTGCTCGTGCTGTTATAGCGAAATAGATATCCAAGTAGTGGTATATCACCCAGAAGCGGTACTTTATAGACCGATTCTGATGTTTGGTTATTCAGTAAACCACCGAGAACAACCGTTTCGCCACTCTTAACCAACACTGCATTCTTGATGGTACGGGTATTAAACGTTGCGCCCAGATTACTACTGCTCGATGACGATGAGTCGGTCGAAGAAGTGGATGCAACACTGGATACTTCCTGCTCGATATCAAGTAATACTGAATCGCCTTCATTGATTTGGGGCAGGACTTTCAGTTTGGTCCCAACCGTTTTGCGCTCGACCGTGCTATAGACACTCCCGGTTGTACTGGACTGGCTTCCGGTGACGACAGGGACTTCCTGCCCTACGTTAAACGACGCTTCTTTGTTATCCAGCGTTACAATACTTGGCGTTGCCAGAATATTGCTTTTGGCGTTAGTGGAGAGCGCGGTCACAAGACCACCCCAATCCCCGGAATAGAAACCCGCCGCAATGCCATTAAAGCTACTTAATGCTGAAGCTGCATCGCTGGAGATTGACCCATCATTTTTATATGCCAAGGCACCATTGACGACAGTCGTTGTAGGAAGACCCGTTCCGGTAAATTGTGTTCCTCCGCCATTCGCATTGACCCACTGCACACCAAAGTTCAGCGCGTCACTATCCTGCATTTCAACAATCACAGCTTCAACCAGAACCTGAGCACGACGAATATCCAGTTTACCAATAATGCGTTCTAACTCTTGCATGATGTCCGGTTGCGCGGTTATCACTAAAGCATTGGTCTGTTCATCTGCAACAATACTTAAATCTTTCCCGTTAAATGAATTACCTGAAGTGGTTCCAGTAGATGCAGTGCCGGAATTACTCCCCATATTTTTCTCAGCCTGAATGGTTTTGCTGCTACCAGCCAAGACAGAGACCAGATTCTTTGCTTGGGCATATTTCAGGTAAAACACGCGGGTATTGCCCTGACTCTGCTGCTCACGATCTAATTGTCGGATCATGGCTATGACCCGTTGTCGACTGGTCTTTTCACCCGAGATCACCACCGCATTCATCCGTTCATCGGCTGCAACACTTGGCACAAAGACTGAATCATTCTTTTTATCGTTTTTGTTTAATGCGGAAATTAATTTGACGATTTCGGATGCGGAAGCGTATTTGAGTTTAACAATGTCAGTCTGTTCGTTACCGGCGACATCAACACGATGGACAATATCTACCAAACGATTGACGACAGCAGCTCTTCCCGTCAAGAGCAAGACATTGGAAGGTTCGTAATGCACCACATTCCCCGCTCCGGCATTATCATTCAGTTGTCTGAGCAATGGCGCCAGTTCACGAACAGAAACATTTTTCACAGAAACAACACGGGTGACGACTTCATCGCCTGTGCCCGCATGATAATCATCAGCGACAGGGATCGCCGATGTTTTCGCGCTTGCGGCTTTGACAACTTTAAGGATGCCATTCTGCATGGAGATCACTGCGTAGCCGTAGACATCTAACGTGCTTAAAAAAAACTGATAATACTGATCATCATTCAAGATATCGTAACTACGGACATTCACCATGCCTTTGACGGTTGGATCAACGATAATCGTTTTATGCAGATTCCGGCTGACCGTATTAATGAATTCTTGAATATCTGTATTTTTAAAGCTGGCACTATATTCTGCTGCGGGCAATATGCTTGAAACAGAAAGCAAACTAATCAAACAACACTTCCGAATAAAATGGATCATTACTTCTTTTCCGCCTTATTATTGCCCATCTAAATCGATTGAAATATTTTGTTCTGCATCATCTCTGATCACGGTAATAGCAAATTGGGTTTGCTCATTCATCGTTGCCATAAATGCAGCTGCATCATTCATATCACGCAGATCATAACCATTAATCGATATCGCTAAATCATTTGGTTTGAGGCCACTTTGATTAAAAAACTCTGTTTTTTTTCCCGGATTTAATCGATA
>QKFI01000366.1 GCA_003251455.1 Tolumonas sp. | reverse complement strand
CGCCAAAAGTGCACCGGCATGCTCTGCGACAGGCACTGCATTATTTGAAGATGTAGATAGTGCAATCAATGCAGCACATGCAGCGTTTCTGCGTTATCAGGAAGCTCCGCTGAAAACGCGTAGTGCGATTATTGCGGCCATTCGAGCTGAAGTTGCGCCATTGATTCCAGTATTGGCGGAGCAAGCAGCCGAAGAAACTGGTATGGGCAACGCACCAGACAAGATCCTGAAAAACAAAGCTGCGTTGGAAAATACACCAGGTATCGAAGATCTGAAGACGACCGCTCTCACTGGCGATGAAGGCATGGTGTTATTTGAATACTCTCCATTTGGTGTGATTGGTGCCGTCGCGCCAAGCACCAATCCAACTGAAACCATCATCAATAACGGCATCAGCATGCTGGCCGCTGGCAATGCGATCTATTTCAGTCCGCATCCAGGCGCAAAAAACATCTCTTTATGGCTGATCCAAAAAATGGAAGAGATCGTGTTTAAAGTCTGCGGCATCCACAATCTGATTGTGACGGTCAGAGAACCAAGCTTTGAAGCGACCCAGCAAATGATGGCACATGACAAAATTGCCGTTCTGGCCATTACCGGTGGCCCAGGCATTGTCAGCATGGGTCTGAAAAGTGGCAAAAAAGTCATCGGTGCCGGTGCAGGAAACCCACCATGTATCGTCGATGAAACCGCTGAAATCATTAAAGCTGCGGAAGACATCGTTGCGGGTGCATCCTTCGATTACAACCTTCCTTGTATCGCCGAGAAAAGTGTTATTGCAGTCGATTGCATTGCTGATCAACTGATCCAGCAAATGCGTGAATTTGGGGCTTATCTGATTTCAGACCCAGCTCAAGTCGCTCAGCTTCGCGAGACCTGTATTCAGAAAGGTGCTGCCAACAAAAAACTGGTCGGGAAAAGCCCGGCAACCATTCTGGAACTTGCAGGTCTGCCCTGCCCGGCCAAACCACCGCGTCTGATCATTGTGGACGTTCCTGCCGATGATCCGTTGGTTATCACCGAACAGCTGATGCCAGTACTACCGATTGTACGTGTCGATAACTTTGAACAGGCTCTGCAACTGGCGCTGAAAGTCGAAGATGGCTTGCATCACACCGCGATGATGCATTCACAGAATGTCTCTCGTTTGAACAAAGCTGCGCATCTGATGCAGACCTCCATCTTTGTGAAAAACGGACCTTCCTATGCTGGGATTGGTGTCGGCGCAGAAGGCTTTACCACCTTCACCATCGCTACACCAACCGGCGAAGGAACCACGTCAGCACGCACATTCGGTCGACTCCGTCGTTGTGTATTAACTAATGGTTTTTCAATTCGTTAAGTTCAGATGAGGCTGGAATAAATGAACAAGTTTTTAGTCAGTACCAAGATTTATAGCAGTATCAACAGTCTGGACGTACTGAAACGCTTTCAGGGCAAAAAAATCTGGGTTGTCTGCGACAGTTTTTTAGCAAAAAGTCCTGCTTACACCCGCTTGGAAGGCCTGTTAGCCCCGCAGAACGAAGTTCATTTATACAGTGATATCACCCCAGATCCCAGTATCGCCATCGTGGTGACTGGGATCGCCCAATTCAATGCTGTTGCGCCAGATATCGTCATCGGCTTTGGCGGTGGCTCTGCCATTGATGCAGCGAAAGCCATTGTGTTTTTCGCACGACAGCAAGGTCAGGATATTGAAACCTGCATCGCGATTCCGACAACCAGCGGAACCGGTTCAGAAGTGACTAGTGCAACGGTGATTAGCGACCCGGATAAAGGTATTAAATATCCGATTTTTGAAGATAGTATTTATCCCGATATCGCGATTCTTGATCCATCACTGGTTGTCACCGTCCCTCCTGCCATTACCGCCAATACGGGTATGGATGTGTTGACGCATGCGCTTGAAGCTTATGTTTCAACTGGTGCAAACGACTTTACCGATGCGCTGGCCGAAAAAGCAGTTCAGCTCGTGTTCCGCTATTTACCAACCGCTTGCGTTAAAGGTGACTGCTTGCAAACTCGCAGCAAAATGCACAACGCATCCGCAATGGCGGGAATGGCATTCAGTCAGGCTGGGTTAGGTTTAAATCATGCGATTGCTCATCAGTTAGGTGGTCAATTTCATATTGCGCATGGTTTAGCGAACAGCCTGTTACTTCCTCATGTCATCGAATACAACGCAAAAACAAATCCTCGCGCATTGAAACGTTATGCACGCATGGCGAAGGTTTGCCAGTTTTCAG
Source organism: Tolumonas sp. (assembly GCA_003251455.1). Lineage (GTDB taxonomy): Bacteria > Pseudomonadota > Gammaproteobacteria > Enterobacterales > Aeromonadaceae > Tolumonas. The sequence goes on along the minus strand of QKFI01000366.1, from coordinate 2,341 downwards.
CGCAAGGTGCGGATGACATGGCTGCGCTGCATCAACTGATGAATCACGTTCGCCAGTTACAAAAACAGATTTCTATCCCGACTGCACTTCATGCATTAAACATTACGGATCGTCAGGTCCATGATTGCATGCCGGAAATTATTCGTGCCGCACAGGCTGATAGCACATTAAAAACCAATCCTTGTCCGATCGCAGATCAGGATATTGCTCGGATTGTTGAGGCAATTTTATGAGTGAAAATCAGTTAAGCGAACAAGAACAACGGATTCAGCAAACGCTGTCTGCAATTCCGGCCGATCGAATTGCTGATCGCGTCCGTCAGGCTGGCATCGTTGGTGCTGGTGGTGCCGGTTTCCCGACCTACGTGAAGTTACAGGCCAAAGCGGAAATCTATCTCGTCAATGCCGCTGAATGTGAGCCGATGTTGAAAGTCGACCAGCAATTGATGGCACAACAAGCCTCTCAGCTGGTTCGCGGATTACGTTACGGTATGGCGGCAACCGGTGCGCAAGAAGGCATTATTGCACTGAAAGCAAAATATAAAGCAGCCATTGCCGCGCTCGATCCGCTTTTACCCGCAAATATTCGCATTCACATCCTGCCTGATGTTTACCCCGCAGGGGATGAAGTGATCACGATTTGGCAGGCGACGGGGCGTCGCGTTCCACCAGCTGCATTACCGATTAGTATTGGTGTTGTCGTGAATAACGTACAAACCTTGCTGAATCTGGCAGCTGCGCTTGAAGATGATCATGCAGTGACCCATCGCACACTGACTATTAACGGTGCGGTGAAAAATCCAATGACATTAACCGTTCCACTCGGTGTCACACTACGCCAGGTATTGGAACTCGCCGGTGGTGCAACCATTGCTAATCCTGCATTTATCAATGGCGGCCCAATGATGGGTAAACTGGTGACAGATCTCGATGCACCAGTAACCAAAACAACCGGGGGTTTGTTAGTGTTGCCAGAAGACCATCTCATCATCCAACGTCGTAAACGCAGTGATGATTCTGTATTGAACATGGCAAAAACAGTCTGTGAACAATGCAGTTTATGTACTGAATTATGCCCACGCCACATCATTGGTCATGAATTACCACCTCATTTGCTGGTTCGGGCGATGAATTATCAGCAAGTCGCAACACCGTCGATTTTGTTATCTGCCCTCACCTGCTCTGAATGTAGCGTGTGCGAAAGCTATGCCTGCCCAGTTGAGATCTCCCCAATGCGCATTAACCAGATGCTGAAAAAGCAACTGCGTGCGCAAGGCGCGAAATATCAGGGCGAAATCCGCGAAGAAGACCCAATCGCACAATACCGGATGGTGCCAATCAAACGCCTGGTTTCGCGATTACAGCTCGAAGATTTTTACTTCGAAGCACCCTTGATTGAAACCGACTGGCAGCCAGAAGCAGTCGCTATTCCGCTGCAACAGCATATCGGTGCTCCAGCCGAAGCTTGCGTCAATGTCGGTGATTATGTCTCCGTCGGACAATGCATTGCGCAACCCAAAGCAGAAGCACTGAGCGTTGGCATTCACGCAAGTATCGCCGGCACTGTCACCAATGTATCCCCAACCAGCATCACAATCAGCAGAGGATAACCATGTATCACGCAATCGGATTGGTCGAATTAAACAGTATCGCCAAAGGCATTCAGGTGTCAGATGTGATGATGAAAAGCGCGAATGTGGATTTACTCAGCGCCAAAACCATCTGTCCCGGTAAATACATTGTTATGGTAGGAGGCGAAATCACCGCCGTACAACAAGCCGTACAAAATGGTGAACGCGAAGGCGGCCATATGAAGGTCGATAGCTTTGTACTGCCCAATGTCCATAAATCTGTTTTACCTGCAATCAGCGGTGTTACGCCAATCGAAAAACGTCAGTCCATCGGCGTCGTCGAAACCTACAGTGTCGCCGCTTGCATCGTTGCCGCTGACACCGCAGTGAAATCAGCCAACGTCACCTTAGTGCGCATTCATATGGCATTTGGTATCGGCGGTAAATGCTATTTCATCGTGAATGGTGATATTGCTGATGTGAACACAGCCGTGAAAGCTGGTAGCCAGAGCGCAGGTGAAAAAGGTCTGTTAGTACACGGCACGGTGATCCCAAAACCGCACGATGCCGTCTGGCAACAGATACTGTAATACCGTTTCTTTGATTTAAGCGAGGTCGTTTTATGCAGGAAGAGATTCAGGTCAAAGAACGCGTGATTCAGGAATATGTACCAGGGAAACAAATCACGCTGGCACATTTAATCGCGAATCCGAACAAAGAACTCTACAAAAAACTCGGGCTCAATGAAGCCTCGAATGCAATCGGCATTCT
>QKFI01000079.1 GCA_003251455.1 Tolumonas sp. | reverse complement strand
GCTCGTGATAACTTATTCCGCAAGGAGCTTTTCCATCCAGCGTTGCGCCAGTAGTGCCTGTTCGCCACAAATATCGGGTGTAGTTTGATTGGCGACACAAGTCAGGAAATGCTCCACCATCGGTGCGAAACCACGTGATTCCAGAATGGTTTGCCAACTGCCGGCCTGTGTGATGGTCAGAGCTCCGTTTTGTTCCGTTTCCAATCGGTTCATTTCTTTAACACGCAGTATTTTTCCGTGTGCCACCAATTCCAGGGTTTCGCTATTACTGCCGGTGTTCCGGTGCATTGCACTACTGAATAAACGGGTATCGGCACGGAAGTGATGACCGGCATAGATCATTTCATCATTGGGGGTGACAGAGAGTTGCCCGCCCATCAGTTCGGCTTTTCCATCTGCAAGCCAGAGCAGGGTATCGATAACGTGTAAGTAATCATCCAGCATGGTGAAGCGGACTGGGTTCGATATCCCGTTCATGCGGTGTTTTTCAAATCGGACGGAAGCGGCATCCGGGATCGCGACTTTGATGGTTTGATAAAACGGGGCAAACCGGCGGTTAAACCCGACCATCAAAGTACGCTGTTGCTGCCCAGCCAGTGTCACCAGCTGCTCTGCTTGATCGTAAGTTTCAGCCAGTGGTTTATCGATATAAACGTGCAAGCCTGCGTTCAGTAATTGTCTGGTGACGTCAAAATGGGCGCTGGTTGCACTATGTACAAAGGCGACATCGCAATGTTGGGTGAGTTCATGCAGTGAACTGAAAGCACGGATACGGTATTGCTGACAAAGCTGGCGGTTTTTTTCCTGATTCGGTGTGAAGGTACCCATCAAATCCCAGTGTTTGGCGTGGGACAACAGGGGTAGATACACTTTCTGGGCAATGCCGCCTAAACCAACCAGACCAACCCGTAACTGACGCATGTAACCTCCGAAAATTGAAATGTTTCAATCGAAGATGACATGGTAGGGTTACTGGTAACAGAGAAGCAAGGGGCGGAACTGGGATACGGCCAGTTGATGTGCTTTTCTGTTACCAGTAAGGCATTTTGAAGAATTAACGCGCTAACCAACCGCCATCGACTGCGATGGTATAACCGTTAATGTAATCAGATGCAGTGGATGCCAGGAAAACGACCGGGCCCATCAGATCTTCTGGTGTTCCCCAACGGTTCGCTGGAATACGTTCCAGAATTTCACCGCTACGTTTTTCATCTGCACGCAGAGCAGCCGTGTTATTGGTTGCCATATAGCCAGGAGCAATCGCATTCACGTTAATACCGTTCGCAGCCCATTCATTTGCCATCAGACGGGTAATGCCCATGACACCGCTTTTCGAGGCAGTATAAGAAGGAACGCGAATACCGCCTTGGAAAGAGAGCATAGAAGCAACGTTAATGATTTTGCCGCCAGTACCTTGTGCAATGAACTGTTTTGCAACGGTCTGTGACATGAAGAAGACACTTTTGATGTTGATGTTCATGACATCATCCCAGTCTTTTTCACTGAATTTAATTGCGTCTTCACGACGGATGATCCCGGCGTTGTTGACCAGAATATCGACATGACCATAGTGGCTGACCGCTTGATCAATCAGTTGAGGCAGGTCTTCAACTTTACTCACATCCGCTTTTAAGCTCAGAAATTTACGACCCAGGGCTTCTACTTTTGCAATTGTATCCACTGGTTCGACGATGTTGATACCAACGATATCGCATCCGGCCTGAGCCAGACCGACAGCCATCCCCTGACCCAGACCAGTATCACAGCCAGTCACGATGGCAACTTTACCGTTCAGGTCAAATGTATTCAGAATCATTCTATATCTCCAGAATTATCAATGCATACACTCCGTTTGGCACAGGCCGCCTGAGATATACATACAGAATGTGGAATGTCAGCAGCGTCAGGCTGCAGGTTCCTTGTTAAAACGTGATGGGTGCAAGGAAAGCTGAAAGACTATCTATCAGGTGAGGAGCATGGCAGGGACCGTCCTGATCCGATAGCCTCTCGTGCACCGTGCATCACGGGTTGAGATAATAGTAGATCTAATGAAATGGCGAATCAATAAAAAAGGAACGTTGTTTCATTTAATTTGTGATGTGTGTTGTATTTGAGTCAAGTCCTTGAATGAAAAAAGCCGCACTCATTGCTGATGTGCGGCTTTGACCTTTGAAATTCAGTAAAATTAAGCGAGTGCTTCCATCGCTTCTTTGGCCAGTTGACCGATCTTATCCCATTGCTGGTTATCAATCAGATCAGCCGGAACCATCCATGTGCCACCACAGGCAACAACGGTTTTAATACCGAGGTATTTGCTGATGTTTTCTGGTGTGACACCGCCGGTTGGCATAAATTTAACCGGATAAACCGCTGACATGGCTTTCAGCATGTTGACACCACCAGATGGTTCAGCAGGGAAGAACTTGAGCATGGACAGACCCATTTCCATGGCTTGCTCTACCAGACTTGGGTTATTCACACCTGGAACAATCGGCATGCCGCGTTGTTGGCAGTAACGAACGGTGGTAGGGTTGAAACCTGGGCTCACAATAAAGTCCACACCCGCTTCAATCGCTTCATCAACTTGCGCTGTGGTCAGCACAGTGCCTGCACCGATCAGCATATCAGGGAATTCAGCACGCATCCGGCGAATGGCTTCTGCAGCAGCTGGCGTACGGAATGTAATTTCTGCGCTCGGCATGCCGTTTTCAACTAAGGTGCGTCCTAACGCGACAGCATCTTCTGCGTTTTTGATTGCAATAACTGGAATGATTTTCAGGGCTTGCAAACGTTCAACTAAAGTGGACATAACTTCTCCGGTGTCACATGAATTAAGAAATAACAGGCATTACTTCGGTCGGAATGATCGCGCCACGATATTGAATGACGGTTCCTGCCAGCTGGTGACCTTGTGCTGCTGATTGGGCGATGCTGCCGCCAGCCAGACGACAAGCGAGATATCCTGCACTAAATGAATCGCCTGCAGCGGTGGTGTCGATCACTTTGTCGGCCGGGATTTTCTGCGCTGGGATTTCCTCACGCTGACCGCTGCTGCATGCAACCAAACAAGGGGATGAACCGCGTTTAATCACAACTTCACTCACTCCTGCATTCAGGGTGCGTTGGATCACCTCTTCCAGAGGACGTTCACCCCAGAGTGCGTCTTCATCGTCTAATGTCAGGAACGCTGTATCTGTCAGCTTCAGCATCGTTTGATAGCAGTCTTGCGTTTCTGCCTGACTATGCCAGAGACGAGCACGGTAATTGTTATCGAACACAACTTTACCGCCTTGCTCGCGGAATCGGGTCAGAAAAGCAAATAAACGCTGGCGGCCAATCGGGCTCAAAATCGCCAAACTGATACCGCTCAGATAAATCACGTCCATTTTTGCTAATTGGTGCAGGACGGCATCAGTTTGTTCGCTCTCAAGCCAGTATTTCGCGGCTGCATCACTACGCCAGTAAGAAAAGCTGCGTTCGCCTGTTGAATCGGTTTCGATGAAATACAGACCTGGCATTTTATTGGTCATGCGTTGTACTAATGAAGTATCAACGTCTTCCTGTTCCCAGGCATCAATCATCGATTGACTGAAATTATCGGTGCCTAATGCAGAAACATAGTGCACTTTGCCTGCTGTTTTTGGTAATTGGCGGGATAGATAAACAGCAGTATTGAGTGTGTCGCCACCAAAGCCCTGACGGATAACGTTATCCTGGCGCTGTAGCTCGACCATGCATTCGCCAATGATGGCGATATCCAGACTCTTCATAGCGTATTCCTGAAGTTGTACAAAAAACGAGTATAGACTACTAGAACAGAATTCCATGTCAATATTTTTGAAACAGCATTTCTTGTAAGTGTTAATCGTCTCTTATTTTTATTAATATAGCGTTGCATTGTGAGCTTTGAATGACAATTTACGGCTTTTTTAGGGTACATTCATTGTGACTGCTATATGCTTCGCATAAAATGTGCGCAGCTATTTTATTTTTTTTGAAACGAGGTTAGGGGTGAACGATTTTACAAAACAGCAAGACTCTGTGTCCTCGGTGCTGAAAGTTTTCGGCATCTTGCAGGCACTGGGTGAAGATCATGAAATTGGCGTGACGGAGTTATCTCAACGCGTCATGATGTCAAAAAGTACGGTTTACCGCTTTTTACAAACCATGAAATCACTCGGTTATGTACGTCAGGAAGGCGAAAACGATAAATATGCGCTGACGTTAAAATTGTTTGATTTAGGGGCCAAAGCATTACAACACGTCGATTTGATCCGGATTGCTGATGTGCAGATGCGTATGCTGTCGAAAGAAACAAAGGAAACCATCCATCTCGGTACGATGGAAGACGACAGCATTGTCTATCTGCATAAAATCGACTCCATGTATAACCTGCGCATGTATTCCCGCGTTGGTCGCCGGAATCTTGGTAAAGTATTGCTGGCGTGGCTGGATGAAGCTGAAGTCCGTGAGATCCTGGCACCTGTGGTGTATGAGCGCAAAACTGCAAATACACACATGAGCGCGGATGAACTGCTGGCTGAGTTAGTGACTGTCCGTGAAAAAGGCTACAGTGAAGATAACGAAGAGCAGGAAGAGGGTCTGCGTTGTGTTGGGGTGCCTGTGTATGACCGCTTTGGTCACGTGATTGCCGGCTTGAGTATCTCTTTCCCTACGATTCGTTTCAACGAAGAAGAATTGTCACATTATGTTCACTTGCTGCATATCGCTGCAGCGAATATTTCCGAACAGCTCGGTTTTTCTCAATATCCTTTCCTCTAAAAACAAACCCGACATGATGTCGGGTCTGTTTTTTTTTGCAGAAAATATACCTTGTGATTTAGTGCTGAAATTACAAGGTATATTTCACGCCGATACGGTAGCGAGCCTGCCATTCATCACCATACACTCCACCTGTTGGTTTGTAAGGCACGTAACCAACTTCCGCAAATGGTGTCCAGTGTGAATCAACTTTGTATTGAACACAGAGGTTGTGCTCATAGTCACGATGAGTGTTTTTATATGATTGGTAGTCGGTTTTCTTGAAAACAAAATCATACTCAAATTTAAATTGGTTCCATGTGTAGCCAATGTAAAAATCTGATTGATGATAATGGTCTGAAGTGTTGGCTGCTACTTTATCTTTAAGACCATAACGGTAACGTTCTGCAACATAGAAGTTATATGGCAGTTTATAGCTACCTTTCAGGTTGAATTTATAGGTTGAGGCATCCTTACCAGAATCAATGCTGGCAGATGGGTTTAAGTCGAATTTGTCGTTGACTTTATATTTATAGCCGACGCCTAATTCGTTGCCTTTCGAAACTAAATCATCGTAAGGACGATCACCTGATGCATAACCACCCCATTTCGCTTCG
>QKFI01000114.1 GCA_003251455.1 Tolumonas sp. | reverse complement strand
TATTGATCCAACTCTCGCACCTAACTTGTCAAGCGATGATCCAACAGCATCAGCCACACCAAATAAAATCACAGCCGGAACTCAGATCGCACGCATGGCTTATCTGAACCAAGCATTTTCAACTGCGGATCTGGCTGGTGAATTGGCAGGTTCAATGCCAATGCAGCACATCCGCAACCGATTTGGCCGTTACTGGATGCGCCAATGGCAGCGCCGTGTCATTGCCACACTTGAGGGCGTTTTAGCTGACAATGTCGCGTCAGACGGCGGTGACATGGTTGAAGATGTTTCCGGTGCGACAAACGCAGATGTTACGGCCGCAACTCTTTTCAGTCGCTCGGCATTTACTGGCGCAGCTTTCACGCTTGGTGATGCATTCGAAGGTACAACTGCAATGGCGGTTCACTCGGTCGTGTATAAGCGCATGATTGACAACGACGACATTGAATACATCCCTGATTCACAGGGTGCGATGACTATTCCAACGTTTTTAGGTCGTCGTGTTATTGTTGATGACTCACTGCCAGTAACTCCGGCAGGTGGCGCATTGAGTACCGATACCGCCCCTAAATACACATCGATCCTGTTTGGTGAAGGTGCGATCGGTTACGGCGAGACCAATGGCTACAGAGGTAGAGCGCCAAGCGTTGCAAGGTAACGGCGGAGGCGTTGAATACTTGATTGAGCGTAAATCATGGCTTCTGCATCCATTCGGTTACCAATGCACAGGAACGCCAGCGGCTAATTCTCTGTCATTGACAGAGTTGAAAGAGGCTACCACATGGGCTCGCGTTGTTCCTCGTAAATCAGTCCCGATCAGCTTCTTGATCACCAACGGCTAGAAGAATAAAGGCGGCTTCGGTCGCCTTTTCTTTGGGGGTATCATGGATATTAAGCAACAATTAGAGTTTCAGAAGAAGTTCAATAATGGGGGTTTCCAGAATGCAGGAGAATCAGGATCAAGAGCAAAAAAGAAACCTGCCAGATCCAAACAGCCAGCAGTACAGAGCATACCTGAGCCGCAAGCGCCGGATCAAGCGTAAGCAGGATGAAGAGGCATGAACTTTCTGAAATGGTTTACTCTACCTGGCATCCCGTCAGATACATTAACCGATGATCAACCTGGGATTCGTCGTATCGCTGTTGACTCACAGCAAACCAGCTTCGAGAAAAACACTCAGTTTAGATTCTTTGATAGATTTGTTGATGTGCCATATGGCAGCCAGATCGTTTACAAACTAACAATATCAGCGCCAATTAACATCATTCAGCGCACTTTATTAGTATGGTCTGGCGGTCGTGATTATCTTATCTACAAGGATGTTGCAGGATTAGCATTTACTGGAGCGCTTGCTGATTCAGGTTCGATAGCGCCATTAAATGAGAATCTAGCCTCAATCTACGAAACTCATCCACTGAAAACAGTTTCAATTCAGCGTGCTGTTGGGGTGGATATTTTTACGCCAGCAACAAACCAAAATCCAATAGGAGGAACGGCTGCTGCAACAGAAGGAAACGCAACAAACAAGCCTTCGTCTGAATATTCCCCAAACGACACTAGATATGGCGCATCTCCACAGGTGCTATGGTTAGTGCTTGGCAATATCGGTGGAAACGTCAATACTAATGGTCAGTATGAACTAATCTGGGAGCAGCGTTGATGCTCGTATTACTCACTGATAACCAAATGAAATCATTGGATGGCGGATTTTTAATTAAGTCCGCTTGCGATATCTTATCAAAATACGGAATAAGAAACTTCATTCACTGGGACAACGAAACGACAGTTG
>QKFI01000016.1 GCA_003251455.1 Tolumonas sp. | reverse complement strand
GATGTTCCATTCTGGAATGATATTGATCCAACTCTCGCACCTAACTTGTCAAGCGATGATCCAACAGCATCAGCCACACCAAATAAAATCACAGCCGGAACTCAGATCGCACGCATGGCTTATCTGAACCAAGCATTTTCAACTTCGGATCTGGCTGGTGAATTAGCAGGGTCAATGCCAATGCAGCACATCCGTAACCGCTTTGGTCGCTACTGGATGCGCCAATGGCAGCGCCGTGTTATTGCTACACTTGAAGGCGTTTTAGCTGATAACGTTGCGTCAGACGGCGGAGATATGGTTGAAGATGTTGCTGGCGCAACAAACGCAGATGTTACGGCCGCAACGCTTTTCAGCCGCTCGGCATTTACTGGCGCAGCTTTCACGCTTGGTGATGCATTCGAAGGAACAACTGCAATGGCGGTTCACTCAGTTGTGTATAAGCGCATGATTGATAATGACGACATTGAATACATCCCTGATTCACAGGGTGCGATGACTATTCCAACGTTTTTAGGTCGTCGCGTCATTGTTGATGACTCATTGCCGGTAACGCCAGCGGGTGGAGCATTAAGCACTGACACTGCGCCGAAATATACATCAATCTTGTTTGGTGAAGGTGCGATCGGTTACGGCGAGGGTTCTGCACCAATGGCTACAGAGGTAGAACCAATGGCTACAGAGGTAGAGCGCCAAGCGTTGCAAGGTAACGGCGGAGGCGTTGAATACTTGATTGAGCGTAAATCATGGCTTCTGCATCCATTCGGTTACCAATGCACAGGAACGCCAGCGGCTAATTCTCTGTCATTGACCGAGCTGAAGGCTGACACTACATGGTCGCGTGTTGTTCCGCGTAAATCAGTGCCGATCAGCTTCCTGATCACCAACGGCTAGAATGAAAAAGGCGACCTCGGTCGCCTTCTATTTGGGGTTATCATGGATATTAAGCAGCAATTAGAGATTCAAAAGAAGTTCAACAATGGGAGTTTCCAGAATGCAGGAGAATCAGGATCAAGAGCAAAAAAGAAACCTTCCAGATCCAAACAGCCAGCAATACAGGGCTCACTTGAGTCGCAAACGCAGGATCAAGCGTAAGCAGGATGAAGAGGTATGAACTTGCTGAAATGGTTTACCCTACCTGGCATCCCATCAGATACATTAACCGATGATCAACCTGGGATTCGTCGTATCGCTGTTGACTCACAGCAAACCAGCTTCGAGAAAAACACTCAGTTTAGATTCTTTGATAGATTTGTTGATGTGCCATATGGCAGCCAAATCGTTTACAAGCTAACAATATCAGCGCCAATTAACGTAATTCAGCGCACTTTATTAGTGTGGTCTGGTGGTCGTGAGTATCTTATATACAAGGACGTTGCGGGGCTAACATTTACCGGAACACTTGCTGATTCAGGGTCGATAACGCCATTAAATGAGAATCTTGCCTCAATCTACGAAACCCACCCACTGAAAACAGTTTCAATACAAATGGCTGTTGGTGTTGGAATTTTTACACCAGCAACAAACCAAAAGCCAATCGGCGGCACTGCTGCTGCGACAGAAGGAAACGCAACAAACAAGCCTTCGTCTGAATATTCCCCAAACGACACTAGATATGGCGCATCTCCACAGGTGTTATGGTTAGTTCTTGGAAATATCGGTGGAAACGTCAATACTAATGGTCAGTATGAACTAATATGGGAGCAGCGTTGATGCTCGTATTACTCACTGATAACCAAATGAAATCATTGGATGGCGGATTTTTAATTAAGTCCGCTTGCGATATCTTATCAAAATACGGAATAAGAAACTTCATTCACTGGGACAACGAAACGACAGTTG
>QKFI01000140.1 GCA_003251455.1 Tolumonas sp. | reverse complement strand
TGAATTAATCTATACGAAGCTAAAAGAAAATGGGTTCATTAAAACCCGTACCATTTCTCAATTATATGATCCGGAAAAGAATATGTTCCTGCCGGATCGCTTCGTAAAAGGCACATGCCCGAAATGTAAAGCGCCAGATCAATATGGCGATAACTGTGAAGTGTGCGGTACGACTTACAGTCCAACCGAACTGATTGATCCGAAATCAGCGGTTTCCGGCGCTACACCGGTTATGAAAGAAACGGAACACTATTTCTTTGATTTACCACAATTTTCCGACATGTTGAAAGCATGGACAACATCCGGTGCGCTGCAAGAAGAGATCGCAAACAAACTGAATGAATGGTTCACATCAGGTCTGCAACAATGGGACATCACCCGTGATGCACCTTACTTTGGCTTCGAGATCCCTGGGGCACCAGGAAAATATTTCTACGTATGGTTAGACGCGCCAATCGGTTATATGGGTTCTTTCAAAAACCTGTGTGACAAACGTGGTAACATCGATTTCGATGCATTCTGGGGAAAAAATAGCGATGCAGAACTTTACCACTTCATTGGTAAAGACATCGTTTACTTCCATAGCCTGTTCTGGCCTGCAATGTTAGATGGTTCTGGCTTCCGTAAACCAAGCAATGTATTTGTTCATGGTTATGTCACCGTGAATGGAGCCAAAATGTCTAAATCCCGTGGTACTTTCATCAAAGCATCAACCTATTTACAGCATTTAGACCCTGAATGCCTGCGCTACTACTATGCAGCAAAACTGAATAACCGTATCGACGATCTCGATCTGAACCTTGATGACTTTGTTGCACGTGTAAACAGTGATGTTGTCAACAAACTGGTGAACCTCGCCTCTCGTACTGCAAGTTTCATCTCTAAACGTTTTGAAGGAAAACTGGCTGATACCCTGTCTGAGCCAGCGCTGTATAAAACTTTTACTGATGCAAGTGAACGCATTGCTGAAGCGTATGAAAAGCGCGAATACAGCCGCGCTATCCGTTATGTTGATGAAAAAGCGCCTTGGGTTATCGCGAAACAAGAAGGTAAAGAAGCTGAACTGTCGGCGGTTTGCTCAACGACTATCAACCTGTTCCGCGTGTTGATGACATACCTGAAACCAGTCATGCCTGAATTAGCTGAACGTGCAGAAGCATTCCTGAATGTGTCATTAAACTGGGCAGATATCGAAACACCTTTGGTAAACCACACCGTTTCACCATTCAAAGCACTATTTACTCGTGTTGATCCAGCTAAAGTGGCTGCCATGATTGAAGCATCAAAAGAAGATGCGAAAGCTGCTGCAGCACCGAAAGTAACAGGCCCATTAGCAGATGATCCGATTGCGCCTGAAATTACTTATGATGATTTTGCAAAAATCGATTTGCGCGTTGCGCTGATTAAAAAAGCTGAAGCGGTGCCTGAAGCTGATAAGTTACTTCGTTTACAACTAGACTTAGGTGGAGAGACACGTCAGGTGTTTGCAGGTATTAAATCCGCTTACGCACCTGAGCAGTTAGAAGGTAAATTAACGGTCATGGTTGCGAACCTTGCACCAAGAAAAATGCGTTTTGGTATGTCAGAAGGTATGGTTCTGGCTGCCGGCCCAGGTGGAAATGATCTATTTATTCTCGAACCGCACGAAGGCGCACAACCGGGTATGCGTGTTAAATAAGGACTCGCTATGCAATTAAAACGTCTTGCTGCCGCATTATGCGGTGGCTTACTGGCAGTTACCAGCATGCACATCTCAGCTGCGGAAATGACTAAAGCTGAAGTAGAGAAGATCGTACGTGAATATCTGGTTTCTAATCCGGAAATTCTGATTGAAATGTCGAATGCGCTGCGGGCGAAACAAGAGACTCAGCAAGGCGAAATGGATAAAGCATTGTTGAAAAAATATGCGAATCAGATTTACCAACAAGCAGAC
>QKFI01000107.1 GCA_003251455.1 Tolumonas sp. | reverse complement strand
TGGCGGAAGTGTTAATCTAAACAACGCAGTAGAACTCATCAGCCAGCAAAATATCGACGGTTTATTTGTAGGTCGATCCGCCTGGAATGCAAATGGTTTTTGTGCGTTGCTTGATAAAGTCGCTCAGTTTCTGTCTCAAAAACCTTAATCCAATACCGATAATAAAGGAGGCCCGTTCATGGCAGAGAGTGAATCTGACAATGAACTGCTAACAGAAATTGCGATTGCATATTATGAAAATGAGCAAACACAGGAAGAAATAGCGCAACGATTTGGCATTTCCCGCATCAAGGTTGGTCGTTTGCTGAAAAAAGCCAGAACCGAAGGCATTGTTGAAATTAATGTCAAATACCATCCTGTGTTCAGTTCCAATATTGAACAACAACTGATAGATAAGTTTGGTATTAAAAGGGCATTAATTGCTGTTGATCACCGGGACGAGGATGAGCAACGCCAGTTAGTTGCGGCGCAGGTCACGAATTATCTGTCCAGTGTACTGAAAAATGGCATGTCAGTGACCGTGGGTCAGGGGCGAAATGTCGCTGCAATTGCTTCACATGTTGGTATTTTCCCGGAACGTCAATGCAAGTTTATTTGTGGTATTGGTGGTACACATCGCGATGGTGAAATGATCGATAGCGATCATATCAGCCGGCATTTAGCGAAAAAGTTTAATGCCAGCAGCGAAACCCTATATGCACCAGCCTATGTCGAAAACCGGGAAATGAAACAAGTCTTCATGCAAAACCGGTTGATCAAGGACACACTCGAAAAAGCAGCGAAAGCAGATATTGCGCTCGTTGGTTTGGGTGATATGAATGAAAATAGCTACATGGTTCAGTTAGGCTGGTTTACCTCACAGGAAATTATGTCTGCACGACTGGAACAGGGCGTTGTTGGTGATATTGCCGGTTACAGCTTTATTGATATTCATGGCAATCCGGTGGATACCGTCATGAATGATCGCGTCATTGGTCTTAGCCTTGAAGAGTTGAGAAATATCCCCTGTGTTATTGCAATCGCATCTGAAAACACCAAAGCCATGGCCATATTAGCTGCATTACGTTCAGGCGTGATTGATATTATCGCGACCAGTGCATCCAATGCCCGTATGGTTTTAAATATGGTGCAGTAATCAACCACGAATAAGAATTATTAGGCAAATATCCATGCAAAATGGATATTTGCCTTTCATCAAAATTGAAAATAACTCAAAAACTGGTCTCATTTTTTGTATCTGGTACTGGTGAAATTGTCGATCTGTCATTATCTTAAGCTAAGGTACAAGGGATAAATTTTTAACCTATTCTTAAGATATTAATGAGATTGATGATGAGTACAACAATAACCCAGGAACAAGTAAACTCAATCGCCGAAAAATTACAATCAGAAGGAATAACACCGACCGTTCTCGATATCAGAAAACGTCTGGAAGGCAGTTCAATGGCTGTAGTTTGGACTTATTTTCAGTTGTGGCAACAATCGAAAAAATCTGACAAACAGGAATCTGAGATGAATAAACTCCCTGATGAACTACAGCAAATATTACAGGACTTTATCCAAAAACAAGTTACATCCACGAAGGCTCTGTTAGAAGAAGAACTGTCATCACTGCGTGATGCAAATGATGAAATGGTCAAAGAAATTGAAGCACTCAAAAAACTTAATCAGAGTCAGTCCGATGAATTGAAAACCTCACGTTCTGCCCGAGAAGATGTTTCGGGTCGTTTTGAGCAACTGAATAGTGAATTGATCCGAGCCAAGAACGAAATTGATATTGAAAAACAATCTGCGACTGAAGCAAGAAAAGAATTAGTGAAAGCGCAATTAAAACTTGAATCAGCTTCACGTTTAGAAGCCGATTTAGATCAGGTTTATAAAACGCTTGAAGATGAACGCGTCTCTCGCGTAAATGCAGAACATCAGGTATCTGCACTGGAATTAAAATTAGAAGCCGAAATTTCTGCTCGTAAAAAGGCGGAACAGGATTTATTGGATTTTCACCGAACTAATCCTGTTTGATATTCACTGTAAAATAAAAAAGCCGGCATGCCGGCTTTTTTATTTATTATTTCCCGATACAGAACGAGGAGAATATTCTTCCTAATAAATCATCTGCACTGAAAGTCCCGGTAATTTCACCTAAAGCCTCCTGTGCCATGCGAAGTTCCTCTGCAACCAGCTCACCAGCCGCAAATACCTCCAGCTGTATCTTTGCTTCATCCAGATTGTTGGATGCGCGCTCGATTGCATCAAGATGACGGCGACGGGCAATAAAACCGCCTTCAAGGGTGCTTTGGAAGCCCATACAGGCTTTCAAATGTTCACGTAATTCATCCAGACCTAACCCTGTTTTTGCGGAAATCGGGTACACCGGGCTGCCATTTTCTTCTGTGACAGTCAGTGCTTCACCCGTTAAATCGGCTTTATTCCGGATCACGGTAATGCCAATATTTTGGGGGAGGCGATCGACAAAGTCTGGCCAGATATCATGTGGATTCCGGGCATTGGTTGTGGTGCCATCAACCATGAATAAAACGCGATCTGCCTGTTCAATTTCAGCCCAGGCGCGTTCAATACCGATTTTTTCAACGGCATCTTCAGTATCTCGTAATCCGGCGGTATCGATGATATGTAATGGCATGCCATCTAAATGAATGTGCTCGCGCAGAACATCACGGGTCGTACCGGCAATATCGGTTACGATGGCTGATTCACGGCCAGCTAATGCGTTCAATAGACTGGATTTGCCGGCATTCGGACGACCGGCAATCACGACTTTCATCCCATCTCGTAACAGAGCGCCTTGTTTGGCTTCCTGTTTCACTTGCGCCAGATCATCCATGACACCATAGAGTGCATTGGCGATTTTTCCGTCGGAAAGAAAATCAATTTCCTCTTCCGGAAAATCAATCGCAGCTTCGACGTAGATGCGTAGATTGGTCAATGATTCCACCAGCTGGTGAATACGTTGCGAAAACTCACCCTGTAGCGATTGCATCGCTGAGCGGGCTGCCTGTTCACTGGTTGCCTCAATCAGATCTGCAATTGCCTCTGCCTGTGCCAGATCGAGCTTGTCATTCATAAAGGCACGCTCAGAAAATTCACCGGGACGAGCCAAACGTACGCCCTGAATCATCAGGATTCGCTTTAACAGCATATCCAGTACGACTGGGCCACCATGACCTTGCAACTCAAGCACATCTTCACCAGTGAAGCTGTAAGGGCCTTTAAATAGCAGAGCGATACCTTGATCCAGAATTCGGCCGTCTACATCTGTAAATGGTAACAATTCTGCATATCGAACCTTGGGTACTTTTCCCAATACTTCTTCTGCAACTTTGGTACTGAGCGGGCCGGAAATACGCAGGATCCCGATACCGCCGCGTCCTGGCGGCGTGGCGAGTGCAACGATGGTGTCTGTTTGCAACATAGTGAATCTCTGAAAAAGTCTTTCTCAAATTGTAATGAATCCGGCAAAGAATGCCGAATAAAAACAAAGCCCCGCACGAGGCGGGGCTTTTTAGCAGTCACCGTAGCAGACCTTTTTTCTCCAACTGACGGAAGATAATGGTCTGTTGTGTAATGGTCACAATGTTACTGACTACCCAGTACAGCGTCAGGCCTGATGGGAACCACAGGAACATGAAGGTGAAAATGATAGGCATGAACTGCATCACTTTCTGCTGCATTGGGTCGGTCACTGTTGTTGGGCTCATGCGCTGGATGTACCACATCGTGGCACCCATCAACAGCGGCAGCACATAGAACGGGTCTTTCACCCATAATGCGAATGGTGCATGACGCAGTTCTACTGATTCCATCAGTGTCCAATACAACGCGATGAAGATTGGCATCTGGACCAGTAATGGGAAGCAGCCACCCAGCGGGTTCACTTTTTCTTCCTTGTACAGTTCCATCATCGCCTGAGACATTTTCTGACGGTCTTCACCGAAACGCTCACGCAGCGCAGTCAGTTTTGGCTGCAGCAGGCGCATTTTTGCCATGGATGTGTATTGTGCTTTTGACAGCGGATACATACCACCACGAACAATCAGTGTGATCAGGATGATTGCAACACCCCAGTTACCAACCAGGCTATGCAGGAATTTCAGCAGTTTGAATAATGGCTGTGCGATAAACCAAAGGTAACCATAATCCACTGTCAGGTCTAAATGGTTTGCTGTTGCTGCCATCTGTTCCTGCAGTTTTGGCCCAATCCACAGGCTGGTACCAACCACTGCATCGCTGTTTGCTGCAACCGCGGTAACCGGTAATTTCACCCCGATGATTGCATCACCACTTTCTTTCACGTCTGGATTTACACCAACAGTGTTTGAATAAATGGTGTTTTTCGCATCTGGTTTGCCAATCCACGCACTGACGAAGTAGTGCTGCAACATGCCAGCCCAACCACCTTGGGTTGCAATGTCCAGTTTACTGTCGGTCATGTTGTCAAATTTAACTTTTTCGTAGCGCTGATCAGCAGTTGAGTAAGCGGCACCGTGGAATGCGCTGGACATCATACCTGGTGTGCTGCTGGTTTCCGGTGCTTTAATCGACTGTTTCAGCTGGCCATAGAATTGAACTTCCAGTGGCTGCGCTGTGGCGTTTTTCACCTGATAGTCAACATTAATCGCGTAGTTGCCACGTTTCAGAACAAAGCGTTTGGTGAAAACGTTACCTTTGCTGTCGGTAAAGCTCATCGGAACGACCAGCTCGTCTTTACCTTCCTGAATGGTGAAATCAGTACCATCTGCAGTGTAGAGTGGGCGAGTCGCCTGGTTATCAATACCATCACGACCAATCAGACCACTTTGCGCAATGTAGATGTGTTGCGGATTCTTTTCTAACAACACAAATGCTTTGTCAGAATCCTGTGTTTCCATCTGTTTCAGCAGTTTTGCTTCAACAATATCGCCACCGAGAGAATCAACTGTCAGCTCCAGCACATCAGAACGTAACGTGAGTAATGCACGTTTGACGTTGCTGTTATCGCTCTGATTAGGAACATCAGCAGCTGATGTTGATGAAGTTGGAACAGACGACTCCGCAGTTGCAATAGGAGCTTGCGGTGCGTTTTTCTTCGCTTCGTCAACCGTCCAGCTCTGCCAGAGCATGAAGGTGACCAGCAAAAAACCGATCAAAAGTAGATTACGTTGAGATTGCATAGTTATTTTCTTCGCTTTGATTGCTGATGCCCACCCGGATGTAAAGGGTGACATTTTAATAGACGTTTGCTGCCTAACCAAATGCCTTTTATGAGACCGTGTAGACAAATTGCCTGAATCATGTACTCAGAGCAAGTGGGAGTGAAGCGGCAACGAGGGCCTATCAGTGGGCTGATGACGCACTGATAGACTCTAATGAGTTTGACTGCTATCCATTGCTGCGGCGTGTGAGGGTTCGCCATAATTTATCCAGCAAGGTAAAAAGTTCAGCATTATCCAAATCACGGATACCACCTTTGGCGATCACGACGATATCAATGGCAGGAAGTTGATGCTGATGAAATCGGAAGCTTTCACGAACAATACGTTTCACCCGGTTACGCCAGACAGC
Source organism: Tolumonas sp. (assembly GCA_003251455.1). Taxonomy (GTDB): domain Bacteria; phylum Pseudomonadota; class Gammaproteobacteria; order Enterobacterales; family Aeromonadaceae; genus Tolumonas. Next base: position 4,257 of record QKFI01000107.1, on the reverse strand, counting down.
ACGTTTTAAGGCTTTTTTAGGCACAGCTAAACCAAGACGCGGATGCGATAGTTCATTATGAGTGGCTAATAACGTGATATGCGGGGAGGATGCACGCACAGGGTGCGCGAAAACTTTTTGGAAAGATTCGGGAGTTAACAGACGTAACTCCCGTGGGAAGGTTTGCTCGACCATTAAACAGTGGTCAGGCGAACGCGACCTTTAGCACGACGAGCAGCCAGAACTTTACGGCCGTTCTTAGTTGCCATGCGAGAACGGAAACCGTGGTTACGAGCACGTTTCAGTACTGAAGGTTGAAATGTACGTTTCATAGCTATAATCCGTGAATTAACTGTACAGAGTTTAGTTGATGTTTTCGCCCATCGACGCGCCGATGTAGTAGCGATACATCAATATGCAAAGAGGCCGGATTTTAAACAGATTACGGTTCCCCGTCAATCTGCGTCTGATTTCTCTGTTTTCGAAACAACAGAAATATCCAAAATCGCGGGATCATCTCTTTTTAAATGCCACGATCCGGTTGGATCGTGGCCGGCGATTATATCGGTTTCTCGGTGGGTAGCAAGATCAGGTTGACTGATCAATCGCCAGATGGGCTAAAACAGCCTGTTTTGCTCGGGTAAAATCAGTTTTTCCGGATCCTAATTTCGGTAGTTCAGTTAGCTGAAGCACGCCAAAAGGTAATAATAAAGGTGAACAACCCTGAGCCAGCAACGCCTGTCGAAGTTCATCGATATATATATTATGAGTGGTAAGGAGAATGATCTGCTCACCTTTCTGCTCGTCGGGGACGGCCACCGCGACAATTTCGTGTTCCTCTGGTAAGAGTTTATGCACCGCATGTTCCACTGCGCTCAGACTCACCATTTCCCCCCCAATTTTGGCGAACCGGGAGTATCGATCCACGATATATATGAAACCATCATGATCCTGAAATCCTTTATCACCAGTCACATACCATCGGCAACCATCCATTTCTCTAATCATTTGCGCGGTACGTTGAGGATCCTGCAGATAGCCTTGCATGACCTGTGGCCCACCAATGAGGATCATCCCTTCGTGTCCGGTTGGTAAGGTTTCAAAAGTCTCTGGATCGACAATCCGGACGCTGGAGCCAGGGAGTGGCATACCAACGCTTCCTTCTTTCGCGCCGATTTGTATATCCCAGTGTTGCGTATCCAGAGAATCAGGCAGGTTTACACTCGCCACGGGTGTTGTTTCTGTTGTGCCATAGCCTTCCAGAATGGTTTTGTTGAATCGTCGCTGAAATGCTGCTCGTACGGTCGGTTGCAGTTTTTCCGCGCCAGCAACCACAAGACGCAGGCTTTCCATCATTAGTGGATGGATTTTTGGATTCTTCGCATAAAGCCGGAAGAATGTTGACGTACCACATAGAATGGTTGCCCGGTATTGGGCGACGGCTTTGGCGACACCGATCGCATCGGTCGGATCAGGATGACAAACCACTGGAATGCCTTCAATCAATGGCATAAATTGATTTACCGTCATACCAAAGGCGTGGAACAAAGGTAAACAGGCCAGTAAAACATCATCATCTTGTATATTTACCACATCAGATATTTGTTGCAGATTAGCCATGATATTGTGATGACTTAACATCACGCCTTTTGGCATCCCTTCACTGCCACTTGAAAATACAATTGCCGCTGTCTGTTGACTGTCATGACTGCGATTACAGATTTCACATAAGAGTCGGGCGGGCAAAATGCGGATGGCGAGAAAGCGCCAGAACATTTCATTGAACTGAATCTCACTTCGAACATCTTCCAGATAGATAACCCGTTTTCCAGGGAGGATATTGACGGCAGGTGCCCCGCGTTTCACCAAGCGTTCAATAAAACGACGAGAAGTGTAGATGGTGCGGATATCCGCAAGTTTTATTGCTGCATTCAGTGAATGTTCATTGGCTGTGTAATTCAGATTGATCAGTGTTTTTCCTGCCAGCAAGGTGGCCATATTGGTCAGAACGCCCCCGGTTGTCGTAGGCAGGAGTAAACCGATATTTTTTTCCGGACTGATATCTCTGATCCGGGAGGAAAAAGCCCACGCTGCAGCCAGTGTTTTTTCTGCAGTAAGCGGTTTGCTGATGTTGTCAGCGAGTGCTATCTGGCTCTTTTTAGCTTTTTTAACGTTACTGATCCATGCATCGGTAATGGTTGGCAGGGTTTCAACGTGTTGCTGCCATGATTGCACCGAAAGCTCAAATACATGCTGTTTTACTTCTGTGGCGTTGCTACTCTTGGGTTGTGGTTTTCCGAATGCAACGATAATGTCCCGGAAATAGCCGCTACGGCGCAGCGTTTTCAGTTTATCGGATGCGCGGGAAAACTGACTTCCCCATAATCCCCGCAGGTAAAAAGGAACAATGACCACATCATCATTCACTTTTTTACAGCTCAGCTCAAAACCACGACGGAATTCCCCCAGATGACCATTACGACTGATCCCACCTTCCGGGAATACACAAACCACTTCACCTTCATTCAATAACTGACTGATCGTTTCCAGCGTGTGACGACTAGCGGCATTGGCAATGGGTATACAACCATACAAACGGAATAACCACTTCAGCAGGCGATGTTCATAAATTGTTTTGAGGATGACAAAACGAACCGGGCGAGGGCTGGCAATTTGTACGATGGCCCAGTCGATCCAGCTGATATGATTCCCCAGCAAAAGCACACCGCCTTTTGAAGGAATGTTCTCAATGCCTTGTATGTCCACCTTATAACGTTGTTTCAGCAGACCATGTGCAATAAACAGCAACAAGCTTTGGGGCAATTTTTTTGTGATATAGACACAACCGGCAAGGGTAATAAAAGCCATTAGATACAACAGCTGTTTACCATCATAGCCAGCCTCTGCCATGAAAACGGTCAATATCAGAAAACTAAGCATGGCAATGTTCTGGAACAGGTTGTTTCCAGCGATCACTTTCCCTAATTCATTTTTATCACTGTGGAACTGGATCAGCGCATTCAGCGGCACAACGAATAAGCCGCCAGCCGTGCCAATCATCAGGAATACTGCAGTAAAGAACCATGGATTACTTCCTTGCGGTAGCAGCAGTAATCCCAAGGTAATGCCTAAAATGCCGGTTGGGATCAGGCTGGTGGCAATGTAATTCCGAGATAAACGGGAGGCCAGTGTCGAACCAATCGCAACCCCGAGTCCGGTACAGGCAATAATGCCCTGCAAAACCATGGTATTCGTAATGCCGGCAACTTCTTTACCAAATGCAGGAAACGCAGCCAGCAGCACCTGTCCAATCGCCCAGAATGCAGATAAACCAAGTACAGATAAACGGATCACTTGTCTTGATAAAACGGGTGCGAGTTCTTTGGCAAATACTTCAGATCGTAAAGTGTTCTTCCACTGATATGCTGGCTGAGGAGCTGGATGCTCCAATGTTGGTAACCGGTAAAGCAACAGAGCTTCAACCAAAGAGCAGGCAACCAGAATCCACCCGGCCGGAGCGATCGCCTGCAGAATATTTGCTGAATCCAATGAGTTTGCTGGAAACCACATTTCGAACAATACGGTAAAAACGATGGTGCCGGAAAGAATGGCAATAATGGAGACTGCCTGCACAGCACCATTCGCTTCAGCTAAATGGTTTTTCCCGAACAGTGCCTGGATAAATCCGTATTTGGCGGGGGAGTAAAATGTTGACTGAACCGCCATCAGGAATGTCATCACATAGGCTGGCCAGAACCATCCCAGATAATAACAAAGTGTAATTCCTAGGGTTAATGCTACGGCGATCCAGGCGGACCAGCGCATGACATGATTTTTCGGATATTTATCTGAATAAAATCCGGCAGGTGCAAACATGAGAATAAATGGCAACAGGATCAGCGCATTGACGATAGCCGTCAGGATCACTTGGTGTGATCCGTCATAAATTTTAAAGACCGTGTTCTGAATGATGATCTTGTGACCAAGATCCGTAAAGGCATTCATGAAACCCGCTAATAAAAAGGCAAATGCGCCACGCTGGGAAAGAAGTTTGAACATCTGTTCTTCCTGAATAGATGACGGAATATATCAATGGTGTGCAATAGTAGCGTTTTTTGCCAGTACGAGAAGTCCCTCTTTTATGAAAAGTGCATAAATATGTGGATAATTAGTGTTCAATTAACAGAATTATCCTCTTGTTATCCACACCAATGCACACATGATCCAGTAAATTTGTGAAGATCTTGAGATCAAGATCTGGAGATCGATCCTATAAAC
>QKFI01000173.1 GCA_003251455.1 Tolumonas sp. | reverse complement strand
AAGAAATTGCCTGGTTTAACCCTAATATCGCCCCAACTGAAATTGCACTGACCGATGTGGGCTTGACTCAAGCTGATGTCGATGATGCCAGCCAGAGATTAGCGCGTTTCGCGCCGTTTATTTGCCGGGTATTTCCCCAGACGGTACCCAGCCAAGGGATCATTGAGTCGCCACTGCAAGCTATTCCTGAGTTTCAGAAAAATTACGCACAACGCATGCAACAGGAACTGATTGGCAATCTTTGGATCAAACTCGATAGCCATCTGCCAATTTCAGGCTCCATTAAAGCGCGTGGCGGGATCTATGAAGTGCTAAAGCATGCCGAAACGCTGGCCATTCAAGCTGGTCTGCTCTCAACCGATGATGATTACGCCAAACTGGATAGCCCGGAGTTCAGAGATTTTTTTGGTCAGTATCAAATTGCGGTTGGCTCAACTGGCAATCTTGGTTTATCGATCGGCATTATGGGTGCAACACTTGGCTTGAAAGTCACTGTGCATATGTCTGCTGATGCCCGGCAATGGAAAAAAGATAAACTGCGATCACATGGTGTCACCGTAGTGGAACATCAGTCGGATTACAGCCTTGCAGTTGAAGAAGGCCGTAAACAGGCGGAACAAGACCCGAATTGCTATTTTATTGATGATGAGAACTCAACCAATCTGTTCTTAGGATATGCCGTTGCAGCATCTCGCTTAAAAGCTCAGTTTCAGAAGCAAAACATTGCTGTCGACAAAGATCATCCATTGTTCGTCTATTTACCTTGTGGCGTGGGCGGTGGCCCGGGTGGTGTTGCATTTGGATTGAAGCTTGCGTTTGGCGATGTAGTTCATTGTATCTTCGCTGAACCAACCCACTCCCCTTGTATGTTGCTAGGTGTTTATACCGGCCTGCATGATAAAATTTCAGTTCAGGATTTGGGGATCGACAATATCACCGCAGCCGATGGACTTGCGGTCGGTCGTCCTTCCGGCTTTGTTGGCAAAGCGATGCAACGTCTGATCGATGGCTACTACACGGTGCAGGATGAAGAGCTTTATGCCTTGTTGGCCTTGCTCGAACGAAGTGAATCCCTCAAACTGGAACCTTCGGCGTTAGCTGGGGTACCGGGTATCTCACATGTTCTTTCTGCTGATGCAAACGAATATCGGATACGACTCAAACTGACGTCTGAGCAACTTGCAAATGCGACCCATCTTGTCTGGGCAACCGGCGGCAGCATGGTCCCAACTTCAGAGATGGAACATTATCTTTCCAAAGGAAATCAGATCTTAGCGGATTAAAACAATAATGCAGGAATCACAGCTCAAACAACATATTGCCCAACACCTGAAGAACATTCGTACGCAACGTAAGCTCAGTCTAGATGCGGTTGCACGTTTGACAGGGGTTTCGAAAGCCATGCTGGGCCAAATCGAACGCGAAGAATCGAGTCCAACCATTTCCAAACTTTGGCAAATTGCCAGTGGCTTGGATACTTCATTCTCCGCGTTTCTGGGGAGTATTCCTGCAGAACAATCTCCACACGATGAACTGTTTCCTGATGATCCGAACATGCAAATCACCACGCTGATGCCATACGACTCAGCCGTGAAATTTGAAATGTTCGATATTCGTTTATCGAATCATCACAGCCAGGAATCAGAAGCTCACGCCCACGGTGTCATTGAAACGGTCTGGGTGCTGGAAGGCCAAATGGAGATATTTTGTAATAACGAATGGCATTCATTAGCTGAGAATGAAACGCTACGGTTTCATGCTGATGAACCACATATTTACAAAGCTGTCAGCGAGAAAGTTCGTTTTCAAAATATCGTGTATTACACCTGAACAGCTTTAACGCCATATTCAGCAAAAATCTTGTAAGCATTTGCTAATATTTCGGGTGTCGGCACACTGAACTCATGAAATGAATCGAGCATCTTAAAAGCAGTATATTTAGCTTTTCCCAAAGCATGGTATGGCAATAATTCGATCTGACAACCAGACAGATGTTCCATCATAAATTGAGCTGTTTTCCTGATATTTCCATCATGCCCGTTTACCTCAGGGATCAATGGAACTCGGATCGTCATCGGTACACCTAACCGATAGATATTGCATGCATTCTTTAAGATCTGTTCATTTCCAATACCGGTATATTGTTCGTGAGCCGCACTATCCATCAGCTTCAAATCAAAGAAAATATGCTCAAACCGAAGGAATAAATCCTTTGCCTGAGCCCAACTGAAATGACCACAGGTTTCTGCCCAGAAACTCACGCCAAGTGGTTCGCATCGATCCATGATCGAGCGGATAAATTGATGCTGCAGGAATGGTTCGCCACCTGAAAACGTTACGCCACCATCGGTATAACGGAAGAACAGTTCATCTCGTTGAATTTTTTGATAGACCTCATCAACCGTCACTTCGTGACATGCACTCGCCAGTGCTTTTGATGGACATGCTCGCACACACAAACCACACTGGTTGCAAACATCGTTTTGCTGATTCACAGAACGAGGATCCAGCCCCTTGGGACATGCAGCAATGCAGGATAAACAGTCTTTGCATTTATGTTCGTAAAACGCGAGTTTGGGCTGTTTCGTCCAGGTTTCTGGATTCGCACACCATTGGCAACGTAAACCACATCCAGCCAGAAAAATCGTTGTGCGAACGCCATCCCCATCATGGATGGAGTAATCCTGCATTTGCAGGACGACTCCTTTTTGAGTGTTCAATGAACCATCCATTACACGCAGGAACCATGTGCTGAGCGTGCAATAATTGCTTCCTGCATCTCTGGCGACAGATTCACGAATTGCGTGCTATAGCCGGCAACGCGAACCAGCAGATCACGATATCGATCCGGATCTTTCTGCGCTTTACGTAACGTTTCGGTTGAAAGCGTATTGAACTGAACGTGGAATGCACCCAACGAGAAGTACGCTCGAATAATATTGCCCAGATCGCGACGACCTTTCGGTGTGCTGACCACATCTTCACTCAAACGTAAATTCAGCAAAGTTCCGCCCGTATGCACATCGTGGTTCATTTTCGCACTCGAACGCATTGCCGCCAGCGGGCTGCGCACATCAGAGCCAGCAAATGGTGAAACCCCTTCGGTAATTGGCTGTCGTGCCAGGCGGCCACAAGGCGTTGCACCGACAACTCTTCCGGTTGGAATATAGTTCGAGATCCCCATAAATGCCGTGTTAAATCGAGAACCAAAAATATCGCGATATTCACGGGTTTTGCGGTAGTAATAATTAGCAATAGTGCGGGCTATTGAATCAACATAGTCATCGTCATTACCATATTTCGGTACATCCAATGCTTTTGCTCGCAGGGATTCATAACCTTGCCAGTTAGCATTGAGCGCCTGATTCAGCTCATCCAAAGAAACAACTTGATCCTCAAATACCAGTTTCTTAATCACGGCCAAAGAGTTCGCAACGACCGCTAAACCGATACCGGTTAAGACAGGACCAACATTATATTTTGCCCCTCCTAGCGAGAGGTCGATGCCTGTTTCGATACATTTTTCGATACAGGTCGATAAGAACGGGCGCGGCACCATCTGTGAGTGAAGTTTTTGTGCCACCAGCGTCGAGATAATCGAGTGATGGATCAGATTGCCAATCTGCGACAAAGTTGCATCTTCGACCTCCTGATAAGTCAGATATTCGTCGGGGGTTTCCAGTCCCATGGTTTCACCGGTCAGACGGCTTTTCCCATGGTTCATTGCGTATTCAAAGGCAGCCACAAAGTTCACGTTGACTGCAGATGTCCACTCTCCGGTTTTACGGAAATGAGGCACGACACAACCACAGTTATTCCAGTCACGCGCATCTTCTGCTTCGTAACCGGCTTGCAACAACATTTGTGTTCCTGCTTGATCATTATGAATTGCAGGGAAGCCAGTGCCTGTACTGACCAAATCAGTTACGGCATTCATAAACTCCGGCGGACAATCGGCATGAATACGTACACTTAAGCCTGGCTGATGTGTTTTCACATCGTTCGTTGCTTCAAGGCATAAGTAGGTCAGTTCATTGGTCGCATCATTACCGTCACGCGTTTTGCCGCCAAGAGTTAAGTTCTGGAACTGGTTGTAACCAGCAAAATAACCGGTGGTATTCGCGGAGATCGTCCAAACCCATTCAGAGAATTTCAACCACAGTGCCTGGATCAGCTCGCGCGCCTGATCTTTGGTCATGACGCCAGTGGCAATGTCCTGCTGATAATATGGGTACATATATTGATCGAATCGGCCTGGATTCAGCGCCAGCGGATTTTCTGAAATGATGCCACCTAATTGTGTGAACCAAACAAATTGGATCGCTTCATGGAAGGATTTTGGTGGGTTGGACGGCACACGTTCACACACTTCAGCAATTTTCAGTAACTCAACTTTTCGTGCTTCATTCGCTTCGTTACTTGCCATATTTTTCGCTAACTGAGAATAACGTTGTGCAAAACGAATAATGCCTTGTGACGTCAGCTTAGTTGCCTGATAGAAATGGATTTTTTCGATATTTTCTGGCGATGAAAAATCAAGCTCAGCCAATTTTTCATCCAGTTTCTCGATGATGCCTTGAAAGCCGAACTTGAACAGCACATCCTGATAATCAGGCGTGATTTCG
>QKFI01000091.1 GCA_003251455.1 Tolumonas sp. | reverse complement strand
CGATAAATAAAACTGTTACTCAGCATTGCGGCATTAGAGCCGGGTACAAACAGCATACTGCGACGAAGTTTCATGCTAATGCACTCCAGTTGTATTCCATCAGTTGTGTACCAGTTGCGCGGATCAGTGCGGATTGGACACGTGCGCGAATAATGCAGTCGAGTGCGCCTTTGTCTTCCACAATCACACGCACACCAGAGATATCCAGTTTATTTAAGGTGTCGTGGATCAGACGTTGGATGGCTGCTCCAAATTGTTTACTGACCACACTTTCCAGTTCGATTTCGACTTCTGGCGAATCCAGCGGTTGAATACGAATCAGAACATCGCCAGATTCGAGGGTTCCGGCATGTGATTGCTGTATTATTTTCATCTGTCAGGCCTTTTATCTTTTATTAAATAAATCCGGTTATGCACTCGCGAGTTGGGGCATGTAGCGTTGCCACAAATACTGATAAGTGCTTTCCGGTACCAAACTTTTCACGGCTGCAGGGCCTTGTTGTGCGAGTAATTTCCTAACCCTGCTGGCTGAAATTGGTTCATGCGCCATTTCGCGTCGTTCAATTTCATGCAATTCAATTGCGGGTGTTGATAAAGAAGGTGTTGTCAGCCAGTAAGCCATCGCCTGGTTGTAGTGCGCGGTGACCGTGCAGAATGGCTCTGTGCCGACATAACGGTGATGGATCCCCAATGCCGGGGCTATCGCGTTGCGAAATAACTGAAGATCTAATGCCATATGGCATTCATCGATGATTTTCTGATCTTTCAGGAAATAACTCGGAAAAGTGGCGCGGGAGATCATGTAATCAGACCCGGGGTGAATCGTCAGATTCGGCAAATCTGCCACGCCAGCTTTAATTAAGGTCAAGCGATCTTCATATGGGAATTCAGAAGCATTTTCCTGAACAACAAAGAGATGAACCCAGTCACATTCCGCACAAGCTTGTTGAACGAGATAACGATGACCTAAGGTAAACGGGTTTGCATTCATGACGATAGCGCCGATTTTGTCTCCATCTCGACGTAATTCCGATAAATTGCGGCAATAGCGGGATAACCGGGTCGCGCTGTTTTCCATCAGGATTACTTTGCCGGGTACCTTGGCTAAGGTGTGGAAACCACATTCGGTAAATAAATCTTCGTTTTCTGGTTTGGTGTAAAGGAAGAGTTCATAACGTTTGAGACGGAATGCCTGATTCATCAGCGTGGTCATCAGCTTTAACGCCAAGCCCTGACCCCGAAGTTCAGGGTTGATCGCGATACACTTCAGGACGTGTCCGGCGATGCCACCACAAGCAATGATTTGTTCATTCTCATCGAGGGCAATCATGAATTGCTCAATGTCGCTATCAATATTGAGTTCGTTTTGTTTTAAAAAATCTGCGATTTGATGCCAGCGGAATAATTCCGATTTTAAAACACAACAGAAAATAACATTGTCATTCATACAAAAGCCTTATTGGCTAAAAAAGCTATATATATGAAATATTATTTTTCGGCATTTTTTTTTGATCGCTCTCAAGCGAAAAAGCGGTTTAAAAAGGAGTTATGATTTTTATGAATTTAATTATATGAACGTCAATTTAATATAGGAAATCAAGATAATCAAAGCAACTAAAATTTATTAAATTTCTTATTATGGCTGATAAGATTTTCTTAACTATATGATAAATATGGAATTATATTTTTGTGTTGTTTTATTTAAACAATAAAATAATTAACAACATAAAACCACTGGTAATAATCGATTAGCATCACAAATCATATCCCATTTCTTTTTCTAGTATTAGCGTGCCGTTTCTGCATTGAAACATTATTTAATGTAACTGAACAGGATGACGCTTATGAACCAAACCGCATCAATAGCCATTAAGGATGAAGGCGGCGTCAAGTCGCTTTTGTCCGCTAAAATATTTGGCATGTCATTACCATTATATGGTTTTGCTTTAATTACAATTGCTCTTTCTCATTTTACCGGCGTATTACCAACGGATCTGGTGGGTGGTTTTGCCATCATGTTCGTGATTGGTGCCGTATTCGGTGAAATTGGTAAACGACTCCCGGTATTTAATAAATATATCGGTGGTGCACCGGTCTTGATTTTCCTGGTGGCTGCCTGGTTTGTCTATGCAGGTATCTTTACCCAGAAAGAAATTACAGCCATCAACAATGTCATGGAAGAGAGCAACTTCCTGAATTTGTTCATTGCTGTCTTGATCACCGGTTCTATTTTATCGGTCAACCGTAAATTACTGCTGCGTTCATTACTTGGCTATGTACCAACGATTCTGGCTGGTGTTTTGGGTGCTGCTGTATTTGGTATGGCGATCGGTCTGGTTTTTGGTATCCCGGCTGATCGCATTCTGATGTTGTATGTATTACCAATCATGGGTGGTGGTAACGGTGCTGGTGCGATCCCTTTATCTGAGATTTATCACACCGTGACAGGTCGTTCGAAAGAAGAGTATTACTCTATTGCGATTGCGATTCTGACCATTGCCAACATCTTCGCGATTGTTGCTGCTTCACTGTTGGATGTAGTGGGTAAGAAAATGCCTTCACTGACAGGGAATGGTGAGCTGGTCCGTAATTCAAACTTCCAGAGTGAAGACGATGAAAAAGCGGGTGCGCTGTCCGCGCGTCACGTTGTGGTGGGTCTGGTGCTGGCAACTTGCTGCTATCTGCTTTCTATGGTGCTGTCTAAATCTCTGTTACCTGGTTTTGGTTCCATTAAAATCCATACCTTTGCCTACATGGTTTTAGTGGTTGCAGCACTGAATGCGGCGAATCTGTGTTCACCAGAAATCAAAGAAGGTGCAAAACAACTGTCAAACTTCTTCTCTAAACAAATGTTATGGCTGCTGATGGTCGGTGTAGGTGTGTGCTATACGGATCTAGGAGAAATTATGCAGGCCATCACATTTGCGAACGTTGTTATAGCCGCAGTCATCGTTGTTGGTGCTATTGTTGGTTCAGCTGTAGCTGGTTGGCTGATTGGTTTCTATCCGGTTGAAGCATCTATCACTGCGGGTCTTTGTATGGCAAACCGCGGTGGCTCTGGTGACTTAGAAGTGTTATCTGCTTGTAACCGTATGTCACTGATCTCTTACGCACAAATCTCATCCCGTTTGGGTGGCGGTATTGTGTTGGTTATTGCAAGTGTCGTTTTCGGCATGTTTGTGTAATTCATTATCGGTAGTCACGCATACCCGTTTGGGTATGCGTTCATTCTTTGATTTTTGAGGTGAATGATGTCTGAATCCGAGTTACTTCGTGAAGGTTTGTATCTGATGGTATTTGGGATGGGCTTCGTGTTCATTTTCCTGATCATCCTGGTTTATGCCGTCAAATTTATGTCTCATCTGGTGATCCGATTCACTCCTGAACCAGTCGTTGAGACAAAACCTGCAGTGAAAAACGAAGTATCCACCCAGTCTGTTGATAACGAACACATAAAGGCGGTACTGGCTGCTGCAATTCATCACCATCGCCGTGCTCGCGGCCTGAATTCTTAATATTTTTTTGATTGTTGGAGAAAGAAGATGACTGTTACTCCGCGCCCTGTTGCTATTACTGATGTAGTTCTTCGTGATGCTCACCAATCTTTGTTTGCCACCCGTTTGCGTATCGATGACATGTTACCGGCCGCAGCCATGCTGGATGAAGTTGGCTATTGGTCGTTAGAAACCTGGGGAGGTGCGACTTTTGATGCTTGTATTCGTTTTCTCGGTGAAGATCCATGGGATCGTCTCCGTCAGCTGAAAAAGGCGATGCCAAAAACCCGCCAGCAAATGTTGCTACGTGGTCAGAATCTGTTGGGTTATCGTCATTATGCGGATGATGTCGTAGAACGTTTTGTTGAACGCGCTGCCGCAACCGGGATCGATGTCTTCCGTGTGTTCGATGCAATGAATGACCCGCGGAATATGCGCTGTGCATTACAGGCCGTGAAAAAGAACGGCGGCCATGCACAAGGTGCACTTAGCTACACCACAAGCCCGGTTCATAATGAACAGACCTGGGTTGATCTGGCAGAGCAGTTACTTGAAATCGGGGTGGATTCCATCGCCATTAAAGACATGTCTGGCATTCTGACCCCGACTGCTGCTTATGAGCTGGTCAGTAAACTGAAATCTCAATTTGATGTGGAATTACATCTGCACTGTCATGCCACGACGGGTATGGCTGAAATGACACTGATGAAAGCGATTGAAGCGGGTGTTGATCGTGTAGATACCGCTATTTCTTCGATGAGTGGCACCTATGGTCATGCTGCAACAGAAGCAATTGTTGCTGCGTTAAAGGACACGCCGTATGACACTGGGTTGGATCTGACCAAACTTGAGAAGATCGCGGCTTATTTCCGTAATATCCGTAAAAAATACAATGCGTTTGAAGGTCAGTTGAAAGGCATCGACAGTCGTATCCTGATTGCACAGGTCCCGGGGGGGATGCTTACCAACCTTGAAAGCCAGCTGAAACAGCAAAACGCGGCAGACAAGCTGGATCAGGTTTTGGATGAGATCCCGCGTGTCCGTAAAGATCTGGGTTACATTCCTCTGGTGACACCAACTTCTCAAATTGTTGGTACACAGGCTGTTCTGAACGTCTTGATGGGCGAGCGTTATAAG
>QKFI01000122.1 GCA_003251455.1 Tolumonas sp. | reverse complement strand
TTGCATGGTTACTGATCTGGTAATTGGTGTTTTCCAGTTTCCAGATTGTTGGGTAAGGGTTTTTCTTCTCAGCCCTTGGTGCTGGTTGACAGAAAATCAGTCGGGCTTTTTTCTTTGCGAGAGATGTGGTCGTTTCACCCAGAATGGAGTCGAATAAATTCAGCGTTGATGTGTGAATATCTTTTGCTTTTGCAGCAGCAATAATCAGCGTGTCAGGAGTGACAACCGCTTTCAGTTGGAATAATTGATATTCGAGCAGGGCTAATGTTTTTGGCAGTTTGATGATGACGATCGATGGGTTAGCAGGCAGTGCAGAGAGTGAATCTTGCATCACGACCTTGTCTTCCGGCAGTTCGTTACTATCGAAATTACGACGAGTTGCTTCCTGACTTAAAAACGAATCACTGATTAGGATTGGATGCCAAGGAGCAAGTGCGCATGCCAATGCACCAAACGTATCGTTAAATATAACCAGTGGGCCTTTCGACAAAGCATCCGCATAAGGCGCTTCAGTGAGTGTATTCAGCACGTACTCATCGGCGGCATCCCAAGCCTGCAGATTTGGGTCTGTTGTAATGGGATAGCGATGTAAAGTGAATTGGCTAATATCCAGTTGTGACGGGTTCATGCTGTATCCGGTTAATGCAAATGATCCATTTTACCCGTCTGTCTGCCGCTTACCAATCCTGCTGGAAAAAATCCCTGATTCAGAATGTATTCTCAGTCTGATTTGCCTGTTGTATCGCCTGAATGACATTGTGGATGACCGCAGACCAATTTCGGGGGGCGGGTTGTCGGAACTGCCGAAGGTTGCGAGATAAAATATCATGTTCCGGGACATGAAACCGGTCAGAAAGACCCGTTAGACCTTCTTCACTTTAAACAGGCAACCATTAGCAGGCCTAGCGGGTGGAAAGAAAATAAACGTGATGATTTGTTCGTGTGTGAAATTTCAATTATTTATGATGAGTTTCAATAAATTCCCGTATTGCACTACCGCCACTCCCGACAGAACGAATTGCAGCAGAGAGTTCTTTATCTGAACAGCCGAGTTCTTTGCACCAGTGACGAAAATCGCTTTTGTTATGAATATTCAGCGTCAGGCTATCTAAAGAATGCGCTGATTTCGATTTCTTTGCAGACATAATGACCTCCGAGAATAAAAAGCAGAACCACCATCGCGCTAATTGATACCCCCTGCAAGGTGTGTTTTTTTACATCATGTAAAGATAAACATTGGTCAGTGTTTAAAAGGCTTTTTACCCTTTCCACTTGAAGCTGCAGTGGTGTTGGCAGCGTTTATTCGCCCCAATCACATAGTTTATCTATGCTCATGGGTCTCATTCACTTGCCGCCTAACTGCAACTCCAAGTTGTTTGGGTATATTTGAATCGAGTACCCTTAGGTTTATTGGGTTGAATGCCAAGCATGAATCATTATGCTGGCAGACCTTAGCCATAGGGAGACATCATGATGTCAATGCAGAACTTTATTGAAACCACACTGACTGAAGCATTAAATCCGGTATTTTTATCGGTTGAGAATGAAAGCTACATGCATCGCTCCAGCTCGCCTGATGCAGAATCTCATTTCAAGGTTGTTGTTGTCTCTGATGTATTTCAGGGAGAGCGTTTGCTGGCGCGTCATCGTCGTGTGAATGGGCTTTTGGCAGAAGCTTTGCAAACACACGTCCATGCATTGGCATTACATACCTTCACACCTGATGAGTGGCAGGCCAGATCAGCGCAGATGCCTGACTCAACCAAGTGTGCAGGGCATTAATCAGACAGGAGCAGTAACATGTCATCGTGGGGTAAAAAAGTCATCATTGGCGTAATGCTGACAATGATTCTTGGCTGTGAAAAACAAGAAACAGTCCAGCCACAGTTAGATGCACAGGGTAAAACCATGGGCACTTTTTATCATGTCAAAGTTGTCGGTTCTTATCCCGGCGGGCAGGCTGCATTACAGCAACAAGTTGATGCGTTGCTGAAGCATTACAATGATGAAATCTCTACCTATGATAAAAACTCCGCATTATCGAAATTCAATCAATTTCAAAGTACTGAACCATTTGCGATTTCACAAGATTTGGCGGACCTTCTGATTTGCGGTTTACGGACGGGTGAACAGACTGGCGGATTACTCGATATGACTGTTGGTCCGTTGGTTAACTTATGGGGTTTCGGCCCTGATAAACGCCCGATCAAAATACCGAGTGACGAACAGATTGAAAAAGCGCGGGAAAGAGTTGGCATCAACAAGGTTCATGTCGAGGTCTCGTCCAATCATGCTTTAGTGCGTAAAGACCAGCCGGATGTGTATGTTGATCTATCCACTTTTGGTGAAGGCTTTGGCGCCGATAAGGTTGCGGCATTACTTGAAGCCAATGGTGTTCATAACTATCTGGTTGAAATTGCCGGCGCTTCCCGCAGTCGTGGTGTCAATGCTAAAGGTCAGTCATGGCGTTTAGCAATTCAGAAGCCGACCGATGAAATTGCAGATGTACAAGCAATTATTCAACCGGATGGCCGAGCGGTGAGCACATCCGGTAGCTATCGTAACTATTATGAATTGGATGGAAAACGCTTCTCTCATGTGATTGATCCGCGTACCGGTAAACCGATCACTCATAAATTAGTCTCGGCCACGGTCATTACCCCAACTGCGTTGGAAGCTGATGCATTGGATACGGCATTGATGGTGATGGGGCCAGAAAAAGCGCTCAGTTTTGCGAATGAACAACACTTACCTGTTTATCTGGTCGTGAAGACTGAAAAAGGGTTTGAGGCACGCTATAGCGATAGCTTTAAACCTTATCTGGTGCAGTAAACCCGACAGCGGATCAGTGTTGATCCGCTTCTTTTCACCGACAGTGGGATCTGTATTTTTTCAGGCTGTGCGATAGTTCAAAATCTTCATCTTTCTCGCAATAAAAGAGATCCACTTTTGTTCATGACGACTTAGTCTTGTCATATATGCTGTTGTCCTTATTGAGGTTATTTATATGATTTCCCGAGTTGAAACTGTGCCGCAGGGTTTGCATTTATCAGAATTTATTCAGGGCTACTGGCGTCTGGCCGAATGGTATATGTCACCAGAAGAACTATTAAATTTTCTGAAACAACACATCGAATTGGGGATCACATCGGTCGATCATGCGGATATTTACGGCAACTATGTTTGTGAACAATTATTTGGCGAAGCGTTGGCACTAGAGCCATCACTACGTGAGAAAATTGAAATTGTCACAAAATGCGATATCAAATTATTGTCTGATAAATATCCGAACCGTACGGTGAAGCATTACGATACTTCGGCATTACATATCAACGCGTCAGTCGACGCCTCTCTGGCAAATCTGCAAACGGATTATCTGGATTTATTATTAATTCATCGTCCAGATCCATTGATGAATGCAGATGAAGTTGCAGAAACCTTTATGCAACTGAAAGAAAGTGGAAAAGTCCGTTATTTTGGAGTCTCGAATTTTACGCCAATGCAATTTGAGTTATTGCAGTCTCGCTTGCCGTTTGCATTGTCGACCAACCAGATCGAGGTCAATCCATTCAATCTCTCTGCGCTTCATGACGGTACACTTGACCAATTACAAATGAAACGGGTTCGTCCAATGATTTGGTCAGCACTGGCTGGTGGTTTGATTTTCAGCGAACAAACAGAGCAGGCAAACCGTCTTCGTACCGTACTGAATAATATTGGTGAAGAGGTTGGTGGCGCATCGATTGATCAGGTGATTTATGCCTGGCTTCTGATGCTGCCGTCGAAACCATTGCCAATCATTGGTTCCGGTAATATCGATCGTGTGAAAATGGCTGTGGCATCAAAAGATTTGGTGCTGACGCGTGAACAATGGTTCCAGGTCTGGTCTGCATCACAAGGACACGAGGTTCCTTAATCAGCTTGGGTTCAAGCTTGTTGAAATACACAAAGCAGGATAAACTCAAAATACTGGTTATGCATACAGTATTTTTATGAGAAAAATCATTCACGTCGACATGGATTGTTTTTTTGCCGCCGTCGAGATGCGTGATAATCCTGCTTTGGTTTCTTTACCAATCGCGATTGGAAGTCCCGCTGAACGCCGGGGGGTCATTGCAACCTGCAATTATGTTGCTCGTCGTTACGGCGTTCGCTCCGCAATGGCGACTGCTTATGCGATGCGACTGTGTCCGCATCTGGTGTTGATGCCGGGTCGAATGTCTGTTTACCGTGAAGTGTCTCATCAGGTGATGGCGATCTTTCGTCGTTATACTGATTTGATCGAGCCTCTTTCGATTGATGAAGCCTATCTCGATGTTTCCCATTCCGACTTGTATCAAGGCAGCGCGACTCGCATCGCTCAGGCTATTCGCCACGATATTGCGACGGAGTTAAATCTTACGGCATCTGCGGGTGTAGCGCCCAATAAATTTCTGGCAAAGATTGCGTCTGATTTGAATAAACCGGATGGACTTTACGTTCTTACACCTGATGATGTGCCAGCCTTTGTACGTCAGTTACCCTTATCTAAAATTCCCGGTATTGGTGGCAAGACCGCTGAACGGCTTGCAAAAATAGGCCTGCATACTTGCGCAGACGTACAGCAATTTCCACGCAATCAGTTGCTATTTCAATTAGGTAAAACTGGCCAGATGTT
>QKFI01000377.1 GCA_003251455.1 Tolumonas sp. | reverse complement strand
ATATGCCAAAGTTCTCCCAATCACAATCCACGGTGATTCCGCGATTGCTGGACAAGGCGTTGTTGCTGAAACATTTAACATGTCCCAGACCAGAGGATTCGGTGTCGGTGGTACAGTTCGTATTGTGATCAATAACCAAATCGGTTTTACAACATCGAATCCGAGAGATACCCGTTCTACCCGCTACTGTACTGACATCGCAAAAATGGTTCAGTCACCGATTTTCCATGTTAATGCGGATCACCCTGAGTCGGTCTTGATGGTTACCAAGCTCGCACTGGAGTTCCGCAATACTTTCCATCGCGATGTGGTGATTGATTTGGTATGTTATCGCCGGAACGGTCATAACGAGGCGGATGAACCAACAGCAACACAACCTCTGATGTACCAGAAAATCCGTCAGCATCCTACTGCTCGTCAGATTTATACAGAATATCTGACTCAACAAGGTGTCATCTCAGAAGCGGCTGCAGAACAAATTGTTACCGATTATCGACAGGCCTTGGATCGTGGTGAATGCGTTGTCAAAGAATGGCGGCCAATGTCTCAGGAACATCAAAACTGGAATCGTTTCCTTGGGCATGACTGGCAGGAAAATTATGATTCCACTTATTCAATAGAAAAACTGCAGTTACTGGCAGAGAAAATGACCAGTTGTCCGGATACTCATCCGCTACAGTCCCGAGTCCAAAAGGTTTATGAAGATCGTCGGCTAATGGCGAATGCAGAGAAAATGGCTGACTGGGGTTTTGCTGAAACGCTGGCCTATGCTTCGTTAGTGACAGAAGGTTATCCGATTCGATTAACCGGACAAGACTCTGGTCGGGGTACTTTCTTCCATCGTCATGTGGTTTTACATAACCAGAATGATGCGTCTACTTATGTACCGTTAATGCATTTGGCACCGGATCAGGCTCCTTTCCGAGTTTATGACTCAGTTTTGTCTGAAGAAGCTGTTTTAGCATTCGAATATGGTTATGCGACCGCAACCGCTGATGGACTGACTATCTGGGAAGCTCAGTTTGGTGATTTCGCGAACGGCGCACAGGTAGTCATTGACCAATTTCTTTCTTCCGGAGAACAGAAATGGGGTCGCTTGTGTGGTTTAGTTTTATTACTTCCTCATGGCTATGAAGGACAGGGGGCAGAACATTCTTCTGCTCGGCCTGAACGTTATCTGCAACTTTGTGCTCAGCATAATATGCAGATCTGTATGCCAACGACACCAGCGCAAATCTATCATTTATTACGGCGTCAAATGATTCGCCCAATGCGTCGACCCCTTGTTGTATTTACCCCGAAATCTTTATTACGCCATCCTTTGGCTGTTTCTTCTCTGCAAGATTTAGCTGAAGGTCGTTTCCAGAATGTGATTCCGGAAATTGATCCTATCCCGCCGGAGGGTGTTCGCCGCGTCGTCTTATGTTCTGGAAAAGTTTATTACGATCTGCTTGAGGCCCGTCGTAAGGCTGATAATAAAGAAGTCGCTATTATTCGTATCGAGCAGTTGTATCCTTTCCCGGAGGAAGAGCTGAAAGAAATTCTAACTCAATATCAACATGTTAAAGATTTCGTATGGTGTCAGGAAGAACCGAAGAACCAAGGCGCTTGGTATAACTGCCAGCATCGAATGAAGCGTGCTGTACCTCAGGGGTTGTGGCTTGAGTATGTGGGGCGTCCGTCCTCTGCCGCACCTGCGGTTGGTTATATGTCGTTGCATTTGCAACAACAAAAAACCCTAGTAGAAGAAGCACTGACAATAAATTAAAGGAATTTCCTCATGAGTCTGCAAATAATGGTACCTGATCTGCCCGAGTCTGTCTCTGATGCAACGGTTGGAACATGGCATAAAAAGGTTGGTGATTTCATCAAAGCTGGTGAGTTATTGGTTGATTTAGAAACAGATAAAGTGGTACTTGAAGTTCCAGCTCCTCAGGATGGTGTCATTAATCAATTGCTTTGTGAGACAGGGCAAGTTGTCAAGGCAAAAGAACCTTTAGCTGAGTTAGGCGAATCAGCAGCAGGCATTGCTCCACAAATTGCACCAGCCGCTGCCTCGCCAGCTGTAGCGAATGATACAGAATCAAATGACATTCTGACGCCATCCGTGCGCCGTTTATTGGCTGAGGAAAACATCAATCCTTCTGAATTAATGGGGCTCGGTTCAGGCAAAGATGGTCGCATCACACGACAAGATGTTTTGCATCATTTAGAACAGAAAAAGCAGGAACAACCGTCGGCTCAAATTGTGCCAGCAATATCGACTGAAAAAAATAATGAAGTCATTCCGGTAGGACAAAACGAAACATCCTATTTACTTCGAGATGAAAAACGCGTGCCGATGACCCGTTTACGGAAACGTATTGCAGAACGTTTACTGGAAGCGAAAAATGCCACGGCAATGTTAACGACATTCAATGAAGTTAACATGAAACCGATCATGGATATCCGTAAGAAATATCAAGACCAGTTTGAAAAACGTCATGGAATCAAACTTGGCTTCATGTCGTTTTATGTGAAAGCAGTGACAGAGGCGTTGAAACGTTTTCCTGAGGTGAATTCATCAATTGATGGTGATGACATTCTGTATCACAACTATTTTGATATCAGTATCGCGGTTTCAACTGAACGCGGATTGGTGACACCTGTTCTGCGTGATTGCGACGCGATGTCGTTGGCGGACATTGAAAAAAATATCAAATTGCTCGCAGATAAAGCACGTGATGGCAAATTATCTGTCGAAGATCTCACTGGCGGTACCTTTACGATCACCAATGGTGGTGTTTTCGGCTCATTAATGTCTACACCAATTATTAACCCACCACAAAGTGCGATTTTAGGAATGCACAAAATCCAGGATCGTCCGGTTGCGGTCGATGGACAAGTGGTTATTTTACCAATGATGTATCTAGCCCTTTCTTATGACCATCGCATTATTGATGGCCGTGAGTCAGTTAGCTTTTTAGTAAATGTGAAGTCGTTGCTGGAAGACCCAACCCGCTTGTTGTTGGATATTTAAAATACGAGTAGCAGTATTACTCCTGAGGAATGGATTTTTTCTATGAATTTACACGAATATCAGGCCAAACAGCTATTCGCCGAATATGGGCTTCCTGTCCCTCCTGGTTCACCATGCTCTTCAGCAAACGAAGCGGTGGCTGCGACCAAAACACTGGGTGGGGACAAATGGGTTGTAAAATGTCAGGTACACGCGGGTGGTCGTGGTAAAGCTGGGGGCGTTAAAGTCGTCTCTACAGAAGAGGAAGTACGGGCTTTTGCTACGCAATGGCTGGGTCAGCGTCTGGTAACTTATCAGACGGATGCGAATGGCCAGCCGGTGAACACGATCCTGGTGGAAGCGTGCGGTAATATTGCTAAAGAATTATATCTGGGTGCTGTGGTTGATCGCAGTTCCCGTCGCGTTGTGTTTATGGCCTCTACTGAAGGCGGTATGGACATCGAAACTGTTGCGCACAATACCCCGGAGTTGATCCATAAAGCGACGATTGATCCGCTGGTAGGCGGGCAACCATATCAGGCACGTGAATTAGGTTTCAAACTGGGGTTAAACGCAAACCAATTAAAACAGTTCACCAAAATCTTCTTAGGGTTGAGCAAGATGTTCACAGAATGTGATTTATCTCTGCTCGAAATCAACCCCCTAATTATTACCGGAGAAGGCGACTTGTTGTGTCTCGATGGCAAAATTAACATCGATAGCAATGCCTTGTATCGCCAACTCAAACTCAAGTCTTGGAATGACGAAACACAAGACGACCCACGTGAGGTCGAAGCTGCGCATTGGGATCTGAACTATGTAGCGCTTGACGGTAACATTGGTTGTATGGTCAACGGCGCTGGTCTTGCGATGGGGACTATGGATATCATCAAACACCATGGTGGTTTACCTGCAAACTTCCTTGATGTTGGTGGTGGTGCGACCAAAGAGCGTGTGACTGAAGCGTTCAAGATCATCCTATCTGACAGTAATGTCAAAGCGGTATTAGTGAACATTTTCGGCGGTATCGTGCGCTGTGATCTGATCGCGGACGGTATTATTGGTGCGGTAGCAGAAGTTGGTGTGAAAATTCCGGTGGTAGTTCGTTTAGAAGGCAACAATGCAGAATTAGGTGCACTGCGATTGGCTGAAAGTGGACTGAATATTATTGCGGCACAAAGTTTGACTGATGCGGCCGTACAAGTAGTGAAAGCAGCGGAGGCGGTTGCATGAGTATCCTGATCAACAAAGACACGAAAGTAATTTGTCAGGGCTTCACCGGCTCACAAGGTACGTTCCATTCAGAACAAGCGATTGCTTACGGCACACCGATGGTTGGTGGTGTATCTCCGGGGAAAGGTGGCACCACACATTTAGGCTTACCTGTTTTTAATACGGTTCGGGATGCCGTAGAAACAACCGGTGCAACAGCAACCGTTATCTATGTACCAGCACCATTCTGTAAAGATGCAATATTGGAAGCAATTGATGCGGGCATTCAATTGATTGTTTGTATCACGGAAGGGATCCCGACACTGGATATGTTGCAGGTGAAATGCCGTCTGGAACAAACTGGTGTCCGGATGATTGGACCTAACTGCCCGGGTGTGATTACACCGGATGAATGTAAGATTGGGATCATGCCTGGTCATATACATCTGGCAGGTAAAGTCGGGATCGTATCTCGTTCCGGTACACTGACCTATGAAGCGGT
>QKFI01000124.1 GCA_003251455.1 Tolumonas sp. | reverse complement strand
CCGATACAAAACGCTTTTTTTTGAAGAAAATTAAAGATGAATAGATTATTACATGTTTTGTCTATATATGATTATTCATGCATGAATATGATGTAAATAATCGTTTAACACTTTAATAATCAATATGGCATGGAACGTGCTTTATGGTGTTTGATTCACCAAACTTTTCAATTAGGATGAAAAATGAATAAATTTTCTAAATTAGCCTTTGTATTGGCTATTGGCTCCTTTTTGTCTTCAGTACAGGCGACAGAACTGAGTAATTTGCGGTTGGGTGTTGAACCAGGTTACGCACCATTCGAAGTAAAAACACCAGATGGAAAACTAGCTGGCTTTGATATTGATCTGGGCACCGAGATTTGCAAACGCATTGAAGCGAAGTGCACTTGGGTTGAAAGCGATTTTGATGGTTTGATTCCTTCATTGAAAGCGAAAAAAATCGACGCGATTCTCTCTTCAATGTCTATCACGGAACAACGTCAGAAAGAGATTGATTTCACCGATAAGTTGTATGGCACACCTGCTCGTTTAATTGCATCAGAAGGTGCAACATTGAAACCTGAGGCACCGTCATTAGCTGGCAAACGCGTCGGTGTATTCCAGGGTACAACAGCAGAAACTTACGCGAAAGAACAATGGGCAGCGAAAGGAGTCGATGTTGTTACTTATCAAGCACAGGATCTGGTTTACGCAGATTTGGTGAATGGTCGTCTTGATGCGGCATTTCAAGATGCTGTTGCGGCAAGCGATGGTTTCCTGAAACAACCTCAAGGTAAGGGATTCCATTTAGTGGTCCAGAAGTCAATGACGTGAAATATTTCGGTGTTGGCGCAGGCATCGGTTTGCGTAAAGAAGACACAGCAATTGAAGCAAAAATGAATAAAGCCATTGCAGATATGTTGAAAGATGGCACCTATGCAGCGATCGCGAAGAAGTACTTCGATTTCGATATCTACGGTAAATAAGTCAATGTAAACGGCCGGTGATCTGGCCGTTTTTTCAGGAATCTCATTATGCTGTATGGATATGGCAACATCATTTTGAATGGTGCGTTTGTCACGATCGCTCTTGCACTCTTATCAGTGCTGGTATCGATATTTTTAGGTTTGGCCGGTGCTTGTGCAAAACTTTTCGGATCTCGGCCTGTTGGTATATTGACCGATATTTACACGACTTTGATTCGAGGCGTACCAGATCTGGTTTTAATGCTGTTGATTTTTTACGGACTGCAAATTGCCCTGAATGGTATGACAGAACAGTTCAGTTGGGCTCAGATCAATATTGACCCATTTACAGCTGGCGTGCTGACGATTGGTTTTATTTATGGCGCTTATTTTACAGAGACTTTTCGTGGCGCATTCATGAATGTGCCGAAGGGGCAGATCGAAGCTGGCGTTGCCTATGGTTTTACGCCGTGGCAAATATTTAAAATCATTCTTTTCCCCCAAATGATGCGATTTGCCTTACCTGCTTTATCAAATAACTGGCAGGTAACGCTAAAAGCGACCGCACTTGTTTCCATTATTGGTTTAGCTGATGTGGTTAAAGCAACTCAGAATGCAGGCAAAGGGACTTATCACTTTTTCATGTTCACGATTGTGGCTGCAGTTATCTACTTGCTGTTTACCACTTTGTCTAATCTGGTGTTTTTCTGGCTGGAACGCCGTTATGAAACTGGTCATAGGAAGGCAAGTCTATGATTGAAATTCTTCAACAGTATGGAAAATCCTTCCTCTGGTCGGATGGATATCATTTTACAGGAATTGCTGTCACGCTCTGGTTATTGGTGCTTTCAGTCGTGATCGGTTTTTTGTTATCGATTCCATTAGCGATCGCGCGCGTATCAGAGAAAAAAATCCTTTGGGTACCAGTATGGACATTCTCTTATCTGTTTAGAGGAACGCCACTCTATGTACAGTTACTCGTGTTTTATTCAGGTGTTTACACACTTGAGTTTGTCCGTGGAACTGATTTTTTGAATTGGTTTTTCCGAAGTGGTTTTAACTGCACTGTTTTTGCGTTGGTTCTGAATACCTGTGCATATACGACAGAAATCTTCGCTGGTGCGATCCGTGATTTGCATTACGGTGAAGTCGAAGCTGCACGTGCTTACGGATTTTCTGGCTTGAAACTATATCGGACGATCATTCTTCCTTCTGCGTTACGTCGCGCGTTACCTGCATATAGCAACGAAGTCATTCTGATGCTGCACGCAACCTCTTTGGCATTTACGGCAACCGTGCCGGATATTCTGAAGATCGCGCGAGACGTGAACGCTGCAACGTATAAATCATTTCATGCGTTTGGCTTAGCCGCCGTTTTATATCTTCTGATTTCTTTTGCGCTTGTCGGATTATTTCGTCTTGCAGAAAAACGCTGGCTGAAACATCTGAAGCCCGTTACATCGAATTCATAACAGGAACAATCATGCAAAACACAAAACTTGCAGTCAAAGAACTGTATAAAAACTACGGCGAGCATGAGGTAATCAAAGGTGTTTCCCTGCAAGCCAAAGCAGGGGATGTCATCAGTATCATTGGATCTTCCGGTTCAGGAAAAAGTACGTTTTTGCGTTGTCTGAATTTTCTGGAGAAACCGACCGAAGGTTCTATTTACGTCAATGGCCATGAAATCAAAATGGTGCGAGACAATGATGGTCAACTGAAAGTATTTGATAACCAACAGCTACAATTGCTGCGAACGAAGTTAACCATGGTGTTTCAGCATTTCAATTTGTGGAACCACATGACAGTCCTCGAGAACGTGATGGCTGCTCCGATTCATGTCTTGGGTGTTACGAAAGCAGAAGCTGAAGAACGGGCGATTCGTTATCTGGAAAAAGTGGGTATCGATGAACGGGCGAGAGTGAAATATCCTTCTCATCTTTCTGGTGGTCAGCAACAACGCGTGTCGATTGCCCGTGCTTTATCGATGGAGCCAGAAGTGCTGTTGTTTGATGAGCCGACATCAGCACTGGATCCAGAACTGGTTGGTGAAGTGTTGAAAATTATGCAACAGCTTGCAGAAGAAGGGAAAACCATGGTCGTGGTTACCCATGAGATGGGATTCGCCAGACATGTATCAAATCATGTCATCTTTTTGCACCAAGGGAAAATTGAGGAAGAAGGACATCCGGAAGATGTTTTCGAAAATCCAAAAAGCGAACGCTTGCAGCAATTTTTATCTGGTGCACTAAAATAAAATCAGCATTGTCTGAAAACATTAATTATGCAAAATAACACTGATATATATTCACCGTTTCAGGTGTGTATATATATTCATGGTAAGACATCACTTTATGCTCTTGGATCAATCCAAGAGCCTTTTAATCTTTTTAATCAGATTTCTGGTTTTGAAAAATATCAATTAAGCATTATTAATGAAAATAAAAATTCAGTTTCGTTAAATAATAATTTGATGATTGAAGCTGATTATTCAATTGATGATGACATAACACCTGATTTATTAGTCATATTAAGTGAATATAAACCAGAACAAGCGATTCCTGTTTCGACACGTAAATGGCTACAACGCTTATATCATCAGACTCATTGTCACTTTATGACAATCAATGCTGGTACTTATTGGTTAGCTGATGCTGGGTTAATCAACGATAAACCAGTAACTTTGCATTGGAACTGGTTAGATGATTTTAGTGATACCTATGAGCAGAGCCAGGTAAAACCGCAGTTGTATACGGTTTCCTCGAGAATCAATACTTGCGCAGGAATGGCAGTGACACTGGATTGCATACTGAATTTTCTGGAAAAACACGAAGGTAGTGAGGCTGTTAGTACCATATCTGAATGGTTATGCATTGATCGAGTGAGACTTGATGAAGAACGACAACGGATCCCACTCCAACATTTGGGTGGAGATTTACAGCCCCGTTTGACCATGGCTGTTGAGTTGATGGAACAGCATTTGGAAGAACCGTTATCGACCGATCAAATTGCTGAAGCAGTGAATATTTCTCGTCGACAACTTGAGCGGTTATTCAAACGTTATCTCAACAATATGCCGGCGAAGTTTTATCTGGAACTGAGGCTTAAAAAATCGAAACAATTACTTTTAAATAGTAGTAAATCAATCATTCAAATTGGCTTAATGTGCGGGTTTTCAAGTGGGCCACATTTTTCTAGTGCTTATAAAAGCTATTTTGGTTTAACACCGAGAGAAGAAAGAAACCAGAAATTTATAAAATAAACTCATAAATATATAACTTGGTGTCGTGTTTCTATATTTCATTAAGTTTCAATTTTTCTATGCTTACAAATAAATACTTATCCGGAGTGGATATAATGAGCGAACATAAAATTACCAGACAAGATTTTGATAAATACATCATTCCAATGTTTTCACCAGCTGCATTTATTCCAGTGAAAGGTGAAGGTTCTACGGTTTTTGATCAAGACGGTAAGCAATATATTGATTTCGCAGGCGGGATTGCTGTGAATGCATTGGGCCACGCACATCCTGCAGTAAAAGCAGCCTTGTTGGAGCAAGCAGACAAAATTTGGCACATCGGCAATGGCTATACCAATGAACCTGTCCTGGCTTTAGCGAAGCAGCTTGTCGATGCTACCTTTGCGGATAAGGTTTTTTTCTGTAATTCCGGTGCAGAAGCGAATGAAGCTGCATTAAAGCTCGCGCGTAAATATGCACACGATCAGTTTGGTGCTGACAAAAATGAGATTGTTGCATTCAAGAATGCATTCCATGGCAGAACACTGTTTACTGTCACTGCAGGTGGCCAGCCAAAATACTCTAAAGATTTCGCACCGCTTCCGGGTGGTATTCATCATGTGCCTTACAATGACTTGGCCGCAGCTGAAGCAGTGATTTCAGAAAAGACCTGCGCAGTGATTGTTGAGCCAATTCAGGGTGAGGGTGGTGTTATTCCTGCTGATCCGGCTTTTCTGGCGGGTTTGCGTCGTCTCTGCGATCAATTTAATGCAGTCCTGATTTTTGATGAGGTTCAGACCGGGGTTGGCCGTACGGGCTCTTTATATGCCTATATGGATTACGGAGTCACGCCAGATGTGTTATCGAGTGCGAAAGCATTGGGTGGCGGCTTCCCGATAGGGGCGATCTTAACAACCGATCGTTTTGCCCCTGCTTTGTCAGTGGGGAGTCATGGCACTACTTACGGCGGCAACCCTTTAGCAACCGCAGTGGCAGGAAAAGTACTCTCGATCATCAATACGGCAGAAACTTTATCCGGTGTTTCAGAACGTCATCAATGGTTCATCAACGAACTGAGCACATTAAATGAAACATATCCAATCTTTGAGTCCTTCCGTGGCAAAGGCTTACTGATTGGTTGTCAGTTGAAAACAGAATTTGCCGGCAAAGCAAAACAATTAACCAATCTTGCTGCAGAAGAAGGATTGCTTGCGTTAATCGCAGGTCCGGATGTTGTTCGTTTTGCGCCTGCGCTGAACATCTCCCATGAAGAATTTGCCGCCGGTATGGCTGCCTTCAAACGTGCATTA
>QKFI01000243.1 GCA_003251455.1 Tolumonas sp. | reverse complement strand
AAACAGCGTGTTATCGCGGATCAGTGCCAACATCCGCTGGATTGGTTGGTTACTGTTGAGGTTATTTAAGGTATCGCTGACATCATTCAGATCACCGGCAGGTCTCAGTTGTAATTGACCTACGGCTTCACTCCAATAACTCAGGTAATCAAGGAAATAGAGCTTTTCGACATCCGCATAGATTTTTTGGAACTCCCGATCCGTCATATCAACGGAAGTTCCCAGTACCCAGTTATCTTTCATAATATCTTTGATCATCAAGAGTCCTTTGCGCATAAAGACGTCCTGATAACCTTTCTGGGTGTACAAACCGGGAACGCTGTAATCACCGCCGATAAAACTCTTGTACTGGATCCCCTGTACATCATCAAATCGAACGACCGGTAATGTAACTGCCAGCGGATCTTCTTTAATCATGTTGTAAACCAGCTTGGCTGGAGATTCCTGTCGGAGGATCTGCTGCGTATCAGCAACCAACTGAACATCCAAGTCCTGTTCAGCAAAGCCAATGCTTAAGAGTGCATCCAGATTTTCGAGTAGTTTGTTTTGCAAATTCCCCTGACCTGTATAGAGATCCGCCCAGGAAACCGCAATCCAGTTGCGCAAGTATCCCGCATCATAATGACTCTTATCATGCAGCATCAGATAAGCACGCAATGCTTTCATCAGATAGTCACGATCATCCGTGCTTGCACGCAGTTGTTCTTCCAAGAGTTGTTTCACTTTCGGGAGTAACAACTGACGTAATTGCTGGTGATACGCAGCTTCGACAACCGGCGTGATTTTTTGTCCTTGTTGCAGCGTTAGTGCTGCGACCCATGCTGGTTGCTGACTTTCAGGATAAACATCAACCGCTTGTTTCATTGTATGAAGGACGGGTAGAACAACAGGCGTATCTGCGACGACAGAAATGCCTTCTTTTTCCCGATCGGCCTGACCGTAAAACTCACGTAACAGTTGCTGGCGTTGGTTGTTGTCATAGAAAACCCGAGTCCAGGTTGAACCTATTCCCAGCAAAACGACAAATGCAGATAAATAAACCGCTCGGTTTGTCCAACGCACACCGCGCTCATACTGGGTATCGACCGTAGCCAAATCACCTTCATTGAAAATAATGTCTTCAAACACCCGACGGATAAAGAACCCTCGGTTCTGTGCAGCCAGTGGGAGCAAATCGCGTTGCAGGCCGATGTTCCGACCAATGCTGATTGTGGAAGAATCGAATTGCTGCCCTAACTCTAATTGTGGCGCACTCGTGAGATACACCCCGCGCAAACGTGTAGGTAAGTGATAACGATTCCGACCAAACGCAATTTCGACAAACAACGCAAGCGGCTCGATCAATTGCGCTAATTGCAGCGGGAAACGAATGATGTCGCCACGACGATTCAAATCACGTTCGCTATGAATTTTCAACAACACCATTTCATTGACACGCCGGAGTAATTCTTCAAATTCCGACTTCAGAGTTTCCGCTTCAGTGCCATCTTTCTGATCATTAAAAGTGACACCGACAACCTGCTCTCGCTCTTCCCGAGAAAGTTGGTCAAAAAAGGCATTGAAACCATCAATAAAATCGCCTTTGCTGAGCACCAGATACACCGGAATATCCGCGCACAACTGCATCTGGATTTGTTGAATACGACTGCGCACGGTACGGGCATATTGTTCCAGTGCTTGTTCACCTTGTTGCTGTAACTGGCTGACATCCAGTGTAAAAATGATGCCATTCAGCGGGCGACGACGACGTTTCTGATACAACATTGAGAGAAATTGTGGCCATACTTGTTCTGCGACCACCTTTTCTTCCTGCAACATATAACGGCCACTGGTGTCGATCACGACGGCTTGATTGGCAAAATACCAATCACAATATTGTGTCTGGCCAATGTCTTTGGTCATCCGGTCTTCGTTTTTATTGAGCGGAAAATCGATCCCGGAGTTTTCCAAAAGCGCTGTTTTTCCACTACTTTGATCACCCAACAGCAGATACCAGGGCAATTCATAGCGGGAACTACGGCGTTTGCCATAAAAACTGGAATGTTTGACGATACTTAATGCCTTATTGAGACGTTCCCGAAGCAAATACACTTCATCTTCAGCCTGCTCTTCGATCTGCAGTTCCGCTTGCAACTGTTCTGCATTTAGTTGTTTGCGGCGACGGTATTTTCGGATGGGCGCTGACACCACCAGCAAAATCAGCCATAGTGCCAGAGAAAGCAGACATACCACCAGACGAGTCGACCATTCGCCAAGAATTGTTTTCCCAGCAATTGCAACCAATGGTCCAACAAAGATGACCAAGCAGCACCAGCACAACGTCAGCAGAAGCGTCCAACACCAGGTTTGTTTCAACGTAAATAAAAGTCGTTGCCAGTATTTTTTCATTTCAGAGTCGCCTCAGTATTTTTGCTCAACTGCTGATACAGGGAAGTAACATTGGTTGTCTGTTGTTCCAGCACATAGTGGAAGCCGGAATAAACGATCCCCAGAGCACCCAGCATCAGCGCACCAATCAACCACAACGGCATATAAATCGGTAATTTTTGTTTTTTCGGCGCGGCCTGCTGCCAGTTAATCGCAAAGTCTGGATTTTCAGCGCCCCGAAGGGTGCGAATTTGCCGGAATAAACTGCCTCGGATGGCTTCAAGTTCAGTCAGTCCACGTTGCAAAACGCGATATTTCCCTTCATAGCCAAGGCTTAGACAGAGATAAATCAGCTCTAAAATATTCAGATGACGGGTTGGATTTCTTGAAAGCTTATCCAGTAACTGGAATAGTTTTTCGCCGCCACTGGCTTCGTTGTGAAAGATAATCAGCAGACTGTTGCGCGCCCAGTCCAATTGATGAGACCAGGGTTTCGTTGTGACTGCTTCATCCAGTGCTGTGCATAAAACATAACGGGAGGCGATCACCTCTGTATGCTCACACCCCATCGACATGGCCATAAACTCAAAATCTTTGATCCGTTGCACCAGATCATCTTTAAGTGCAGAAGGTGCGGTATACCCCTCCGAAGAAATCGCAATCATGGCCTGAAAAACGCCGGATGCTGCTGTCAGTAACAGATTCGAACCAAGGTTCAGGATCTTTTCCTGTCTTAATCGGGCCGCATAAATCATGCGTTCATCCAGTTGTTGATAACGTGCCGCCGCTTTGGGTTTCGCCTTCGCTAAAGGCGCAATTACGATGTCATCATCGGCATCCTGATGACCGAGAAAGACGGTATGTTCTGTATCAACCCGCGTCATCTTAGTTATTCCTCACTGCCCACAGAGATAATTCCAGTTCGGGGAACTCACCTGCGACATGCAACGCAAAACCACCAGATGTTTCAAACTGGCTACGCATCGCAGAATCAAATTCCAACGCAAAATAAATATGGTTTGCCTGATACGGCAATTGACGTGGAGCTGAAGCCAGCGCTTTGAGGGCGATACCCGGCAGATGCAAATTGACCATTTGACGGATTTGTTCAACCGGGCCAATTTTTATCTGTGCTGGTAGCCGCAGACGCAATTGCTCCTGCTCACAATCTGCTTTTGCGACCAGAATAAACTGGGCAGTATCCAGTAACGTACGATCCTGCAGCGGGGATACCTGAATGCCATATTTCCGTTGCTGTAATTGCAACGCGACAACATGTTGTTCAAGCACCTGACTAAGTTGTTGTCGAAGCAGATGCACGACCGTGGCCATAACTTGGTATTGATCCGTATGAACATACAAAAGCGCGGGATCAGGTCTACGTGTTTCACTGTTGAATGAGGTCAGTTCAGCGGCTAGTGAAGCTAATGCGAGGAAAAATCGTTCTGGATGAACCTGCTTTAACTGACACAAATGACGGAATTCAGTTTCATACCGATTCATCATCGTCAGCATCAGGAAATCACCCAATTCACTGCCACCGAAACGACCATGACTCTGTAACCGTCCGGCAATGACATCTGCCCGGTTCGACAGCAGATTGATGACTTCCCGGCCATATTGTAGATACGTTGCACAGCCGCCCATGTGTAAATAAGGCGGTTGATACTGATCATCCAGCGTAATCACCGCATCAGCACTCCGGTCGGCGATGTGACAAAGCGGCAAGCGGATCCAATGATTTTGATCCTGCAACACCGCACTGTTCTGCGTGGTTTCAATCAAGATCCGGAAGTCATGACGGGCACATAACGCTGCGGTACTGTTGTTACTGCCATGATTGGCATCATAAAGCAGCTGTTCACTGGCAACCCAGGGCGTGAGCACCTCGGACTCGCTCGCCAAACGACATTCCGCCGATTGCTCACGCACGATAGGTAGCACCAGATACACCATCGTATCAAAGGTATCTGCAGGCACGTCGACTGAAGGCGCGTTATCCCCTCGGATGGCAAATAAAGTTCCGTCTGGCAAAATCCCTGCTGCATGGGATATGACAATTTTCCCCATCATTAGATACTGCTGATCGAGTTCGAGTTGATAGAAACCCCAATTGCATGATTGTGCCAGACTCAGCAAGGTTCGTTGCTGATGCGCAAGGAAGCGGTCTTGCTGTTGCAGGTGCTGCGGCTTCAGCAGCATCCCTTCCCGCCAGATAATTTTTTCCATGTTGATCCCGTGTTTTTTATTTTTTAGAAATTATCGAGTTTGAAAGATGGGTTACTGTCAATCACACCGCTTGCCTGGCTGCTTTGTGACACATTTTGTACCGCGTCATATCCGTTTTTTGCTTGTGAGGCCGCCGACTTCGCAGGTTCAAGATTCAGATTTTTCTCGTCTTCGGATTGTGCTTGTTTTTCCATATCATCCGCAGACAATAACCGGATCCCATTTC
This sequence comes from Tolumonas sp., assembly GCA_003251455.1. Classification (GTDB taxonomy): domain Bacteria; phylum Pseudomonadota; class Gammaproteobacteria; order Enterobacterales; family Aeromonadaceae; genus Tolumonas. The sequence goes on along the minus strand of QKFI01000243.1, from coordinate 12,474 downwards.
GCGTGAGCACCAGATTGATCTCACTCAATGCTTCCACTTTTGGTTTGAGGATGTAACGCCATTTCGCTTTCTCAATATCCCGATAACCAGCTACGACACCGAGATATTTTGATTTTTCATGAAGCTTCAGTTTGAGCCGCTTAATTTCGCCAGGCCGGATTGGCATGGTTTCATCTGCCACATAATCTGGACCTAATACGGTTTTCGGATTGGCGGCCAACTTGAAATAATCAGCGTTCGAAAATGCAGTGTGTGCTTTCATATCCACCAGTTTCAGAACCAAGGGAGAGGGTCTAGCCGCCAGATCAGGGTTCAGATCGGAATCGGCAGAAATTGTCAGATTGAGATAAGTCGGAACCGGTGTACTGCTACAAGCAGTCAATAAACTCAACATCAACCATGCAATGCAATGGCCGTTTTTTATAATTGTTGCCATGTTATTTCCCCTCAAACTCGGTCCATGCCGCATGAATGTACTGCGCCTGTTCTTCATAGATCCGGGTGTAGTCATGCAGGAACTGACTCTGACGCCACTCCTGATCGCTAGATAATTTTTGGAAATATTGTTCAAACTGTTGCCAGTAGTAAGCTTTTTTACTGGTAAATCGGCCCGGTTTGCCCTGTTGTTCAAAGCGATACACTAATTGGGTTGGCGCGAAAGTGGCAAATGAGGCATCCTGAATACCGCGTGATGCCGCAAAACTGGCGACCTGATGCGCTTGCAGGTCTTTCAACGAATGTTTAATCGCTTGTGGTCCGGAAAGGTAACCGTGTTGTTCGAGCAGTAACGCTTTGAGTGTTTGCTCATAATTCCCAATTTGTTTCAGTGGGTTATTGTTGGTTTCCTGCACCATGGTATTCACCAGACGCAGTTTGTTTTTAAAGTCTGCACGGGTTCGCAATAATTGTTGTAAACCGATGATGGTTTGCCGGGTCAGCTTTCCTAAATTTTGCATTGCCTGCGCCTGCTCTGCGGCTGACATCGCCATTAGATCGATCCCCAATTCCTTCCCAAGCAGGGTTAATAATGGTGATGTATCTGACGCACTCGCGCATTCTGAAGTAATCGTGTTCCTCCGAACTCTGGCGGTTGCGACTGGTTTGGTCATGATCGGCGTTTCAATCTCCAGTTCTGTCAGAAGATCATGATTGTCGTCAGGCAACGAAACTGGTCTCGCGAATGCTGGGGTGGTAAATGGCTGATCGAGGTCACTCAAGTCATCATCAAGATCAAACTCTGGCAAGATTTCCGTTTTCTGTAATACAGCATCTTCCGCTTCAAGCACGGAAAAGGGGTCTGCATCCAGAAATTCATCGTCTGGGATCAGATTAGTCAGATCGAGTGGCTCCTGATTGACAGACTGTATGACATCTGCTTCCTGGCAAATTCGAGCCCGAAAGGTATATTGGCCAATGCGGTACGCATCACCATGCTCAATTGGATAATCTTCATGCTTTTGCAATCGAGCATTCGCTTTGACATCAAAAGTGCCATTGGTACTGCGATCGGTAATGAAAAATTGTCCGTTTTCAAAAAAGATTTCGGCATGTTTGCCTGAGATTTTTCGGGATTTATCTTCCAGCACCCAATCGGAGGATGGATCGCGCCCCACAACCCCGCCAGCCTCATAAAAAGTCACCGCACTTTTCTGGCGCGAGGAGCGAGTTTGGTTTTCGGTGAGTTCCAAAATCAATTCCATGACTATTTCACTCCATCATCTGCAGGGATCGTTTGATCGGGAATGGCGTCACCGATATACCGATATCCTTCTTTGTTGCTGCAGGCCGATATCGCGATCACCGCGAAAAGCAATAACATGGTCATGCGCATCATGCTCTCCAATCCCGTGAGTTGATTTTATGTTTGGTTAGTTTGTAAATAAGGGTTCTCCGGGCGACGCCCAGTGCTGTAGCGGTATGTTTCTGGTTCCCGCGATGTTTTTTTAGATAATCGATTAAGACCTGACGTTCATAACGATCGACCAGCTCTTTTAATAAGCCATTCGATAGACCGTTTTCTATTGGATGCGATTCAGACATCACCACTGGTGGTAAATTCGGAAAGTGTTGAGAGGTCAGAAAATCAGTATCATCAGCCAGTAAAATGGCACGTTCGATCATGCTTTTCAGTTCACGAACATTGCCGGGAAATTCGTAGTGTTGCAGAGCAACCGCAAGCTCATCGTGAATCGAAATCAGGCCTAGACGATCTCGCTCGACGATCTCATCAATAAAGGCATACGCCAGTTTCAGAATGTCATCACCACGTTCACGTAATGGTGGCAACTCAATGGGGAAATGTGCCAGACGATAATACAGGTCACTGCGAAACTCGCCGCGAGCCACCATGTCTTCCAGATTGCGATGTGTAGCAGCAATCACGCGCACATTGATTTTGTGATATTCCGTATCACCAAGCGGACGGACTTCCTGCTCCTGTAACACTCGCAGTAATTTTGCTTGCAGTGTCAGCGGTAAATCGCCAATTTCATCAAGGAATAAGATGCCGTGATTCGCGGCATCAAACATCCCCTGATGATTCCGATCCGCTCCGGTAAATGCACCTTTTCGATAACCGAATAATTCACTTTCCAATAACCCATCTGGTAGGCTGGCACAATTCTGCACGACAAATGGCTGTGTGCGACGATGCCCGTACTCGTGAATTGCTTTCGCCACCAGTTCTTTCCCGGTGCCGGTTTCGCCAGTCAGCAGGATATTGGCTTCACTATGCAGCACCTTGGAAATCAGCTGGTAGACCCGTTTCATTGGTAAGCTATTTCCTATCAGCGCATATGGATTTTCCGACGCCACACGCCGGGACGACGAGAATTGATTTTGCTTTGCCATCATCATCCGATCACCAAATCAAAGTTACCTTGTTCATCCTGCATCACCCGAATTGAGTTCAATTTTTCTTCGTGTGCTGTTGCCTGTAAAAGGCGCTCAGAAATAGCCGGCAGCAGATAGTGATTGAGCAGAAAATCGATATTGCGCGCGCCTGTATCCGTACGGGTGCAATTGCTGGTAATGGCATCAATGACGGCATCATCGAACATCAAATCGATCCCTCTCGGTGCGAGGCGTGCAGACAATTTCTGACAACGCATGATTACGAGTTCTCGCATCATGGCTGCGGCGATCGGTAGATACGGAATGATCGTCATCCGTGCCAACAACGCGGGTTTGAAATGTTTGGCTAAAATCGGACGAATAGCCTCCGTGATGACATCTGGCGTGGCAGGTGTTTCACTTTTCATCAATTGCATGATCTGTTCTGATGCCAGATTCGACGTCATCAGAACCAGGGTATTCCTGAAATTAATCGCCCGACCTTCCCCATCATTGGCGATACCTTTATCAAAAACCTGATAGAACAGGTTGAGAATATCCGGATCTGCTTTTTCGACTTCATCCAGCAAAATGACGGAATACGGACGCTGACGCACCGCTTCGGTCAGAACGCCACCTTCGCCATAACCCACATATCCCGGTGGTGAGCCAATCAAACGCGACAAGGCGTGCTTTTCCTGAAACTCAGACATATTGATCGTGGTCAGAAAACGCTCGCCGCCATAAAGCAAATCCGAAACGGCAATTGCGGTTTCGGTTTTACCGACGCCACTTGGGCCAACCAGTAGGAATACTCCCGTCGGTGCATCCGGGTTACCAAGTCCGGTCGAGGTTGCTTTTATTGCACGGTCAATCAACTCAATCGCATACGCCTGACCTTTGATGCGTTGTTGCATCCGATCACGGAAATCCATGATCTGTTGTGAGGATGTTTCAATCAGATTTGAGACAGGAATCGCCGTCCAACCAGAAATGACTTCTGCTATCACCGCTGGTGTGACTTCAAAATGCACCAAGACACCCTGTGATTTTTGTAAGCCAGCAATCTCAGCGATGAGTTGTTCCTGACCCTGAGTATTTTCGTTCTGGGTATTCTCTTCCGCTATTTCCTGTTCGGGATTAGCAATTGATTTGATTTGGCGCAGTGTTAGTAATGTCTGTACTTTTTTCTGCTGAACCTGCCATGCAGTCATTAATGAAGCCTGTGCAGCTCGGGTTTCATTCAGGGTGATTTCAAGTTGCGCTAGTACTTCCCCTGCAACGGGTAAACCATGTTGGCTATCACGCAGCAAAGCATCCAGTGCACGTTCCTGATCTGCGACCGCAGAACTTAATTCCTGCAACCGTTGCGGTTGAGCAAACTGACTGTTTTTCACACGGGCACACGCGGTATCAAGTACATCGATTGCTTTATCCGGTAACTGTCGCCCAGCCAGATAGCGCGCTGATAAATTCGCTGCCGCAACCACCGCATCATCCCGTAAATAAACCTGATGCATTTTTTCATAACGCCCGACCAATCCACGCAGGATCACGAGTGCTTGTGTGACGGTTGGCTCGACCACTGACACCGGCTGGAAACGCCGAGCCAAGGCAGGGTCTTTTTCAAAGTACTTGTTATATTCCGACCAAGTCGTTGCCGCGATGGTTCGAAGTTCACCGCGCGCCAACGCTGGTTTCAGTAAATTAGCGGCATCACTACCACCCGCGTTACCACCCGCCCCAATCAGGGTATGAGCTTCATCAATAAACAAGACGATAGGCTTCGGTGAGGCATTAACTTCTTCGATAATACATTTCAGTCGGCGTTCGAATTCACCCTTGACGCTCGCTCCGGCCTGTAACAACCCCATATCCAGCTCAATTAATTCAATTTGCTGTAGTGATGGCGGTACCAGTGATTGCACAATCAGTTGCGCGAGTCCTTCCACAATTGCAGTTTTCCCAACGCCGGGTTCCCCGACCAGAATTGGGTTGTTCTTCCGACGGCGAGATAAAATATCAATCAATTGATTGATTTCTTCATCCCGGCAAAATACGGGATCTAACTTATTTTCTCGCGCAAGTTGCGTGTAGTTCTTGGTATATTGCGCCAGCGCTGATTCCCCGGTGACAGCAATATGCGAAGCACCTTCACTCCGTAATCCTTCCCATAAAGAAATGAGTTCACACACCTCAATCTGAGATAAAAAACGACCGTAAGCGGTTGCCCCATATCGTTCCTGATGCTGCAAAATCGCCAACAAAAGACTCAGCGAAGAAATACCCGGCAAATTCAGTTCGACCTTGGCAATAATCAGCGCATCTTCCAGCCATTGGATCAGCCCTTTCGAAAAAACCGGATTCCGCGATTCAGAGGTTTGAGTGCGACCCGCTTGTCTCAATTGCTGTAAAAAAGCTTCGATTGATAACGAAAATTGCTGTAACACCTTGGTGAAAAAGCTGTCCGATGCATCTATTAACGCCAGCAGATAATCCTCAATCAGGATTTCCTGCCCCTGCCGGGCGACACATAAATTGGCTGCCTGTGCCAACGCCTGTTTTTCAGGCGCATCGAGCGCTTGGATCAATTCATCTAATTGGATGGTGACCATGATTGATTTCCCGTGATTATTATTTTGTTTTGAATAGGTTGAGAACCCAACCAGCTGGTCCACCCCAGACGGTTCTGATTCTCATGAGCAAGCACCAAGTCTGATTGCGACGCCTGTTGCATCGATAATGCGATATCGAATTCGAGAGGTTCCCGGAGAATGAATCCAACCAGTTCTTGTAACACGACATATCCCTGACCAATCGGCAGGAAATAGTGAAATAAATTCCAATCCAACTGCTCAAGGTGGATCCGAAATGTCGTCCGACGGTCGAGCACACTTTCGCCCAACACCAGACTATGCCCGAGGATATGGTTATCTTGCCCCAGATGATTTAGTTGGTCGGCAGGAATCATGACGCGCCGAGCCACACAAGACTCAATATGGATCGCCGAATGACGAAAGTAATAACGCAGCACCGATGCCAGGATAGACGCTGATTGCGCTTTCATACTCAGTAAACCGAGATAAGGTAGTAAACGCGGCCAATCAATATGCGTCCGAACGCGCATTTCTTCATAACCCAGCCCAATCAATGAAAACATATGGGCTGAAAATGGATCATTTGCAGCTTGTTGAAATTGCAGGTAATAGCGGTATTTTTTCCAGATTGGATATAGCAGTGACTGAAAGCGCTGATTGAAAATATTCAGAAAATCCCGGATACAATGACCAGAATCATCGTCATAGGCAACCAATTCACAGTAATGCGCCGGCAAAGGGGAACCCGCGCCCAATAAATTATTACTGTTCAGTATAAAAGCAGCACGGATTTGCTGTTCTTCCAGATAAAATTCAACCGATTCAATATCACTTTTCTGAAATGCCAATGATGGATTACCAGAAAAACGGATCAATTGATACGCAGCGTCCTCACTGATCTGATTTACTTCGGCCAGCCATTTACAGCACAGATCAATCGCCTGAAACAGACTGTAACTGCCAATATGCTCGGTAAATGGACCAAACATCAGCGCAGGATCTGTTGATTCATACGCGGTGCCCATGCGTAGACCACTCCGTTGGTTGTGTTGACCTGCAACTGATGAAAGGTATTCAGACTGGTAAAACAGCCAAACAGTTCGTTCAGGATGGTGGCGAACAGATATAAATCGCCATCACATAAGAATCCTTTTTCATCCAGTGTGAGTTCGGTTTTGATGCCGCGAACAGAGAGCCCCTGCCAGATGCGATCGGCTTTGGTTTGGCGAATATCGACGATGCTATCAAGCATTTTCCGGGTTTTTCGACGCTGCTTTTCATCATAAAATCCAGGAAAGTCATATGTTTCCAATACAACCTGTAATACGTACTTATCCGCCAGAGACTGATAATTCAGCGACATATTGGAAATAATGCGCCAGAGCGTTTCCCCCATCATCGGTGGAGGATAGGTTGCAGATAAAGCGGTGATATTCCGAAAACTCGCAAATTGCGGCATGCCATCGCCCGGTTGCGCAATGTCGCCCTCTTTGACCACGCCGGATAACGTATGATCGCAACAGGTTAATTCCACCGAAACGGTTTCGGCCTGCCGCCCACCAGTCCCCAGATTCGTGAAGCTCAGCCAGGTTTCCGTAGCGTGATAACCAACCCCTGGTTTATACCTCACCCGATAACACGGCTGACTTTCTTGACTGTGTTGCAGACGAAAGCTTTCAAACTGGCTGAATTCCCGAACGCCGATATCACCCGGCAACCAGCCAGTGACCTGATCGACACTCAATATATTCAGTGATTGAAAATCTGATTCAGACGGAATGACTTTATATTCTGTCTGACGTTGATCATAACGCAGCGGAATTGCATGGGCGCGATATACGTTTGCAACAGGAGTGCAATTTAAACGAACATGCTCTTTCTTTGGTCGGAACCGAGTTAATGGCGTTCGTTTTAACTGAAATTGCAGCTCAATGGTGTGCGCTTGTTCTTTCCGTCGGAAAAACCGGAAAACATCCAATCCACCGACATCGACAAACAGATATTTCTGCGGAAAACAGAAGTATTCCTGTAACAGTAAATAACCATCAAAACAATTCAGCGGATAATCCTGCAGCCGTTGTTCAAGCGCAAAACCAACCGCTTGAATCAATGATGTATCGACAGGCAAACGCTCAATTTCCTGGTCATGCTCATCACGTAAAACCAATGCAACCGAAGACGTTAATGCCAATACACTGAAATACAGTGATAAAGCCGTTGTTTTATCACCCGTAAAGTGAAAACGAAGCGATGATAAGCTGATATCGTTGAATGTCACATCATCTTTGCAGCACATCTGGAACTGTAGTGATCCACCTTCACCTTGCGGGGAAAACGTCACCTGCTGCATGACCATAGGCGTCAGCTCGGTGTCATAACAAGTACAGAACTGTGCACTATTGCGATGAACCGCTTTAGCATGCATCTGTGCATTTTTTGGGATGCGCGCAGCTTGATTCGCCAGATGTACGGGTGCAAATTCAACAATCCCAAAGCTTGGAACCGGACGTAAGTAGTTCGGCCACAATAACTGAAGCAGCGAATGGCTCAGCTCCGGTAGTTCATCATCCACTTTCTGCCGCAAACGACCGGCAATAAAAGCAAAGCCCTCAAATAGCCGCTCCACATCTGGATCACGACCATCCTGACTCAGAAAAGGAGCCAAAGCCGGATTCTTTCTCGAAAAGTCCTGCCCTAACTCTTTTAATGCCAGCAATTCACTTTGAAAATAATGATTAAACGACACGTTGTAGCCTCAGTTCTGCCCCGTTTATCAGATCTAACCCCAGTTCCAGTGGTGCGCTCAGATTATCTTTCGCCATCATGCCCAGAATGCGAAATCGCAATGCCAAGGGTGATAATGGATCGGGATCATGAAGCACCTGTACCGCACTCAACCGGGGTTCATACTGAATAATCGCTTTTTCCACATGACGCCGAATTCGGCTGATCGAGTCATAGAAACTTGCGTTCGCATCGTTTAAATCAGGTAAACCATACTCCGGCAATGCGAGCACTGTGCCCTGCCGTGTTTGTAAGAGTTTATTCAGATGATTCAGAATCGATGTCGCCAGCTCGTCTTCTGTCGGCCTGGAAAGCAGGCCGACGGTCTGACCGGTCAGTCGTTCAAAAAGACTGCCGTATGCCACGATTATTCCTTATCGAGTTTACCCACCAGAGAGAGGGTGAAATCAGCGCCCATGAATTTGAAATGTGGACGCACAGCAATTCCAACCCGATACCAGCCTGGTTCACCATCCACATCTTCAACCGTGATCTGTGCGGCTCGCAGAGGACGACGGCTACGAACTTCCGCTGGCGGGTTTTCCTGATCGGCGATGTATTGGCGTAACCATTTGTTCAACTCATTTTCAAGCTGGGTACGTTCTTTCCATGAACCGATTTGTTCGCGTTGTAATACCTTGATGTAATGCGCAAGACGGCAAACCACAAACATGTAAGGTAACTGAGTACTGAGTTTGTAATTGAGTTCAGCGCGTTTTCCTTCTTCGCTATTACCAAAGAATTTTGGTTTTTGCGTCGAATTTGCAGAGAAAAATGCAGCGTTATCTGAACCTTTACGCATGGTCAGAGAAATGAATCCCTGTTCCGCTAATTGATATTCGCGACGATCAGAAACCAATACCTCGGTTGGAATTTTGGTTTCAATTTCACCCATGCTTTCAAAATGATGCAGCGGTAAATCATTCACGGCACCACCGGAACGCGGCCCAATGATGTTTGGACACCAGCGATATTTTGCAAAGCTCTCTGTCAGACGAGTTGCAAAAGCAAAAGCTGCATTTCCCCACAGATAATCTTCATGTGACGCCGCTACTTGCTCAGTATAAGAAAAGGTTTTGACTGGGTTATCATCCGGGCTGTAAGGCTGACGAAGTAAGAAACGAGGTAGGGTTAAGCCAACATAACGGCTATCTTCACTTTCACGGAAGCTTTGCCATTTGGTGTATTGCGGACCATCAAAATGATCGTTCATGTCTTTGATGTTCGGCAACCCTTCAAAGCTTTCCAAACCGAAAAACTTTGGACCAGCAGCGGCAATAAATGGTGCATGTGACATGGCGGCGACAGATGAAGTATATTGCAGCGTTTTTACATCCGGGGCTGATGGGCCAAAATCATAGTTTGCAATAATGGCACCGACCGGCTGCCCACCAAACTGCCCATATTCGGCCGTATAAATATGTTTATACAAACCAGATTGCGTGATTTCTGGTGCATCTTCAAAATCATCCAGCAGGTCTTCTTTTGAGACGTTTAGAATTTCAAGTTTGATGTTTTGATCAAAGTCTGTGCGATCGACAACCAGCTTCAAGCCACGCCAGGCAGATTCCATTTTCTGAAATTGCGTGTGATGCAGAATATCATCAACCTGACGACTGAGTTTTTCATCAATCGCAGCAATCATTTTATCAACCAGCGCCTTTTTCACGGGCTCTTGTTCTGATTTGCCTTTCAAAAGCTCTTCAATAAACGCACTGACACCGCGTTTGGCAATATTGTAAGCTTCATCTTGTGGTGTCAGTTTCGTTTCGGCAATGATCTGATCAAGAATATTCACCGACTCCAGCGTCGCAAAAGCCTGATCTGCTTGTTTTTGTTTCATATCCCGTACCTATTTATTCATTTTTATTATTGATTCATTCCGAGTTCAGCCAGCACCTTTTCTCGTGCTTCTGGATTTTTCAGCACATCTTCGATGGCTTTCCGGAAAGCAGGTACATTCCCTAACGGACCTTTCAGCGCAACCAATGCATCCCGTAATTCCATCAGCGCTTTCATTTCCGGTACTTGCTGAACCAAGCTAGCCGGGTCGAAATCTTTCATTGTTTTGAACTGAAGATTTACATTTAATTCTTCATCCGTTTTCTGATCTGATAATTGATTGGTAACCTGGAAATTCAAACCAAGATTATGATTTTCCAACACTTCATTAAAATTATTTTTATTAATGTTAATGGATTTTCGGTCTTCTAATTTTCTATCATCTGCAGCCAACGTATAATCACCAACCATCATCAATTTGAGCGGTAGTTCCAGTTCTTCTAATCCCTCTCCGGTGGCTGGTTTAAATGTCACATTAATTCGTTCTTTCGGTGCTACTGAACCATCTTTACCCGACATGCTCTTACTCCTTTTATTTAGAAGGCTTTTGTTATATCCAGCCTGAAGAGTTTTTCTTTTATTTCTTCCAGTCTGTTTTTTTGATTTTTATCGTTATTTTTTTCTAGTGTTTTTTTCCAGGTAGTATAAATAGAAGCAGCAAAGTCCGGATCCCATGAAACCAGATCAAACTGTTCTAAAAAATGATTCATTTGATTAAAAAAAATATTAGCTAATTCATGTTTGTTTTGTTGCTGACATAATAAACAGGATGAAAATAACCAATATATTTTTTCTTTCATCGATTGAGCTGTTTGCATCGCTACTTGAAATTGTTTCAAAGCCACGCTCAGTTGACTTTGATCTTGTTGCACCATCTGACTGGCATCGGCTAGTGCTAACTGCCAAGGCTCAACCGCAACATCTGAATTTGGTAAAGCAACACCTGTCATTGGATCTGATGATTTCGCGGATAACCAATTCTGTGTTTCGATAGAAACAAAAGATGATCCGTCATCAAACTTGAGTGTCATAAAAGCAGGGAATTTTTTCAGCATCAGTTCTAAAACCAGTCGGTTGAATTCAGCTAATTCTGGTTGTCCTATCCCTTCAAGTACGCATGCACACAGATAATGACCATCAAACCAAAAAGGGGCTTTAGAAAGACTCACTTCCAATTCCGGCAATAAATTCAGGTAGTCTTTTTCTGCAATACGTTTCTGATATTCCTGTAATTTATTGGTCGATAGTGGTTTGATGGTCGTTATGCCTTCCGCATTGGCTGGCGGTGATGTCAGTACCTGTAACCATGCAATACTTCGCGTCAGTAAATAGGCTCGTGGGTCCAGCACATCATTTTGCAGATAACGGTTCATTAATGGTCGAACACCTTCCTGAATCGAACGCACCACCCGCAGCAAGTCCGTCTCATTGACCATATTGGTTTCAGTGATTGGCACTCGTGTCGGAATAATGGAAGACGATCTCATCGGTTGGGACTCCGATACCTTTGGCGTCTCTTTTTCCTGATGATGTTGTTGTTCTGCTTTAGCTCTGGCCTGAATGTGGCTTAATACCTGTACTTTTGAACGAAGATTGGGGGCTTCTTCTTTAAAAAGTTCATCCAATAATTCATCCAGCTTTTCCAGCTGTGTTTTTAGATCTCGAATGTAGTCAGAATGTTGAGTTTCAAGTTTGGTATTATTCTCTACCTCTATTCGATCAAGGAACCAAATTAAAATAGCGATTTGCTGTCGAGATTTATTTGGATAGCAATATTCCTGATATGTTTTCAGAAAATCGAACAATAGTGAAATGGCTGGAATAACATTATCTAACAGATCATCTTTCAGATATGAAAATAATAACCAGCATAACAATCGAAGATCTTTGGTTTGATGGACTAAAAGATCCAAACTTTGTTTTTTAACCAATTGCCAATCTGGCTTATTTTCTTTATGAATACTGGTTAACTTAGCGATTTCCGCCTCTACCTGTTCAAATGCAGGCTCATAGCGAATATCATCACCTTGTTTGCTGGCATGATTAATTACTGGGTCAATGATTGATTTCATTAATCCAGTATCGATATGATTCATTATTTATTCTTTTATTATTCTCCCGTGTGCAATAAATCGTAATAATCAATTTCCCATTGCGCAATAATTATTCCACTTGTAACGGTCGTTTTACGCTAAAACTGCTACTGTTTACAGCCACATATAGAGCAAAGATTAATATTGATGGGTCATTCAACTGTTAAATATCACATCTCTACGCCCCCCTCTGCCGCAATCTCAGACCTTGTGCTATGCTCAACCCGTTAAACCACAAGGAAGCGTTCAATTATGTTACAAGTAAACGAATATTTTTCCGGTAACGTAAAGTCTATCGGTTTTGATAATGCAGGCCAGAAAGCAAC
>QKFI01000208.1 GCA_003251455.1 Tolumonas sp. | reverse complement strand
ACTTCAATCCATTGAGACATCTCACCAGAGAGCGTTTTAAGCATCAATGATGGCTCATCGTCCGCACAAAGCCCTTTACTGAAAGTTAAGTCTTCATTGGCATTGAGTAGCCAAGCCAAGAGACGAACCATCATCCGCTGATCGGTTTCTGACGGATGTCTGGCAAGGGTCAGCGTCGTATCGAAATAGATGTGGTGATCGAGGTCGGAAATATTCAGTGTTGCTTTAAAAATAGTGGCTTTCAGTGCCATACAATAAGATCCCTGCGCATGAAAACGTGTAGTTTAAAACATTTCTACACGATTGCGGCCTTGATCTTTTGCTCGATACATTGCTTCATCAGCATGTCTCAGTAGCGTTTTCTCTTCTTTCCCATGATCAGGATAAAGCGACACGCCGATACTACAGGAGATATTGATTCGATGCTCAGCAATGAGAAATACCGTACACAGATGGGAACGAATCTTTTCTGCGATTCCGAGCGCAACCATTTCATCCTGAACGCCAGGCACCAAGACGATAAATTCGTCACCACCTATCCGACATACCATATCACTCTGACGCACCGCATTTTTCATTCTGCGTGCAACATGTTTCAACAATTCATCACCCAACGCATGCCCGTATTCATCGTTAACAGGTTTGAAGCTATCTAAGTCAATGAACAACAGACCAATTTTATGACCTTCCCGCCGTGCAATCTTGATCGCTTTCTTTAATTCAATCGAAAAATGAATACGGTTTGGTAAGCCAGTTAATGCATCATGATGTGCCATTTTCCGATGATGTGCTTCACTGGACTTCAATGCTTGTTGTGCGTGGAACCGTTCAATCGAAATAGTCGCTAAATGGCTCAACGATTCAATAAGGATAAGGTCCTGCTCTCGAGGAGCATGCGCGTCGTGATGATAGATCGCAAATGTTCCTAAAATTCTTTTATCCGTACCAAAGATCGGTTCTGACCAACAGGAACCAACTTCAGCCTGTTTAGCTAACTCACGGAAGTTAACCCAGTACGGATGCGTAAAAATATCTTCCACAATGACGCGTTCACCCGTAAACGCAGCAGTACCACATGAGCCGATACCAAGACCAATTTCTACCGAACTGATTGCTTTACAGAAAGATTTAGGGAGACTTGGTGCAGCACCTATCTGCAGATGTTTACCCTGTGAATCAAGCAGTGCAATAGAACAACGAATATCCGGATATTCGCTCTCTGCGCCACGCACAATAGCTTCGAGAATCGAATGTAATGGCGCATCACGGGATATCAACTCAAGAACATGTCGCATGCTTCTTTCATGGAGTTCTCGACGCCGACGATCCGTAATATCGATCTTAACTGCCACATACTGACTTACGGCATGATCTTCGTCGAAAACAGGTGAGATGTAAGCTTGTTCCCAGAAAATCTCGCCGTTCTTCTTTTTATTAATAAACTCACCGACCCAGGTTTCACCATGTGAGATCGTCCGCCACAAACGTTTATATGTATCTCGAGGTGTATGACCTGACTGAAGAATCCTCGGATTCCTCCCCATGACTTCCTCTTTGGTATAACCGGTCAGCACTGAAAATTGAGGATTGACGTAAACGATATTACCTTCTTTATTCACGATCATGACGGAGGTGCGACTTTGTTCAATCGCAGCACATAAACTCACCAATTGCTCATTATGTTGGTTAATCTCATGTACTCGCGTTGAAAATTCGGTATGTTTAGTGAAAAGCAAATATCCTAATACTGAAAGTGCAATGATCAGTGTAAAAATGACTATCCCGTAAAATAATAGTTCAGGATTTTTTTGTATTTCGGAGCCAATAGTGGCTCCCCATGCAATTGGCGTAATAAATGAAGCAGCAGTGAAAACAAGAAGTTGCCGCATCTGTTACACTCCAAACAGAAAATGACTCATATCCGGTATAATGATATTTAAACTATAGTCTGAGGAATGATTTGATCTTCAGATTATAAACAGCATTACCAATAAATATTATTAATATTAGACTTTCATCAATTAAAAGAGAGACTTGCTATGCTCAGACTTGGCCGCATGAACACCCTACCTGTACTCCGTCTGGAGGATAAAGGCGCATGGCTGGATGCAGCCGATTATGGCCAGGTATTTCTCCCGGCAAGCCAGGTACCAGAAGGCACAGAGTGTGGTGACGATATTGCTTTATTTGCGTACTTAGATGGTGATGGTGTTCTGGAAGTATCCGTTCAGAAACCAAAAGCGTTCGTCGGAGAATTTGCCGGTCTTAAAGTCATTTCCGCCAGCCGCTTTGGCGCTTTTCTCGATTGGGGCCTGAAAAAAGACCTTTTTGTACCGTCCAGGGAACAGCAAAAACCGATGCAGGTCGGCAAAACCTATGTGGTTTATGTATATCTTGATCGGGAAAGCAGAACCGTTGCAACCAGTCGTCTAGATCATTATCTCAGCATTGAAATGCCACCCTATCAGCAAGGTGATGAAGTAAATCTGCTTGTAACTGATCGTACTGATCTTGGATTTAAGGTGATCGTAGATAAAAAATTCTGGGGCCTCATTTTTGCAAATGAAGTCTTTGGTCATTTACGTATCGGTCAAAACACAACGGGTTTTATCAAGCGTGTTCATGAAGATGGCAAACTCGACATTACCTTAAACCAAGCTGGCCAGGCAGGTCGTGATGATGCCAGCCAGAAAATCATGGATCGCCTGCAAAAAGCTGGTGGCTTCTTACCTGTCGGTGATAAAAGTTCACCAGAACTGATTTACTCTCAGTTCGGTATGAGTAAAGGGGCATTCAAGAAAGCGATAGGTGGTTTGTATAAGCAGGCGCAAATCATTATCGAAGAAAATGGTATTCGTCTGAAATAATCTTCTACCCTCATATAGTTTTATATCCAGATATACCTCACTTGAGGTATATCCCATCCATACAATCACACGTACAGTAATTTTTAAGACATTTTCATCTTAAACCGGACAAGGATGTACGCATGAAACCTACACTGAAGTTACTTTCTGTATTGGTCGGACTGACTGCTGCAAATGCTGCAGTTGCAGAAGATATCTCCGTCATTTCATTCGGTGGTGCAAACAAAAATGCACAAGTATCTGCCTATTATGAACCGTTCACGAAAGAAACTGGTGTGAATGTGATTGCTGGTGAATACAACGGCGAGATGGCAAAAATCAAAGCCATGGTTGAGTCAAACAGCGTGTCATGGGATGCAGTAGAAGTCGAATTGTCTGAAGTTCAACGTGGTTGTGATGAAGGATTATTTGAAAAAATCGACTACAAAGTGATTGGTCCAAAATCTGGTTTTCTGTCTGGTGCAGCCGAGAAATGTGGCGTCGGTATGTTCGTTTGGTCAACTGTTGTCGCCTACGACAGCAGCAAATTCAAGACAGCACCAACAACATGGGCTGATTTCTGGGATGTAAAAACATTCCCAGGTAAACGAGGTCTTCGTAAAACGGCTAAATATGCCTTAGAAGCAGCCTTAGAAGCAGATGGTGTTAAACCAGCAGATGTTTATAAAGAACTCTCTACGCCAGCAGGCGTTGATCGTGCCTTTAAGAAACTTGATGAACTGAAACCATACATTCAATGGTGGGAAGCTGGTGCACAAGCGCCACAATATCTGGTTTCTGGCGATGTTGTCATGACAACAGCCTATAACGGCCGTATCGCAAATGCCGTGAAAGAAGGTAACGCAAACCTGAAAATGGCTTGGGATACCAATACGTACGAACAGGATTACTGGGTAATTCCGAAAGGATCACCGAAAAAAGATATCGCGATGAAATTCATCGCCAGCGTTGTTCAACCTGAGAAACAAGTTGAATACGCGAAGCTGATTCCTTATGGTCCAACCAACAAAGAAGCGACATCAATGCTGTCTCCAGAACTCGCAGAACAGTTACCAACTTCGCCTGCGAACCTGAAAAATGCATTAGCAATTGATGCAGCGTTCTGGCTGGATCACGGTGAAGAATTAGAGCGCCGCTTCAACGCATGGGCTGCAAAATAATTCACTAAGTAACGCTTTTACTATCGTCCTTGCTGATCCGCGGTCTTTCCCGCAGATCAGCTTTTTTGTTTCTATGGCATCGTTTTACGGTTGCCCTCGCGAGACAATTTTCGCATCATTGAACTCACCGGAGTTACGATAGTGTTATTACCCCCTATGTCTATCCGTTTTACCAGTGACGATCATTCTCTGATGCATGGTGTCGCAGATCTTATTCTTGCCGTTGGTCAGAACTCCTTTATCGACAAACTGACTTATTTATTACGGAGTGCGGCAAGCTTCGATGACTATGTCATGCTGATGTATCACCCAAGTTCAGCCCCGATTGTACTAGATGCATCTTTTGCAAATTCAGATGAATCAGTTTGGAATCGTTACATTAAAGGTGCTTACATGTTGAGCCCTTTCTACGAATTCTGCATGCAGGGAAAATCAGGCTTTATCTCGTTAAAAGAAATTGCACCTGAAGATTTCTATACCAGTGCTTATTACGAAGACTACTTCAAACCGTCTCGCCTCGTCTACTTGTTATCATTAGGCAGAACAGAAACGCTTTCATCATTTAATAATCGTGTCATGGCAAAATTAAAAGCGCTCTCGCCTATTTTGGAAGCTGCAGTCAAACTTGATGATCAGCAACGCCATGCTGAACGACATCCACAACCAGCATCTCATGCCGAATTAAAACAGCAGTTATTGAATTACGGTCAGGATAAGCTCACTGCACGTGAACAAGATGTGATGCAATTACTTATCCGGGGTTACTCCAGTAAAGAAGCAGCGCAGGTTTTGTCGATTTCACCAGAAACCGAGCGAGTGCACCGTAAAAATATCTATGCGAAGCTTGAAGTTGTCTCACAAAAAGAACTGTTGTCTCAACTATTCGATGATATTTTTGCTGCGATAGCTGCGTGATGGCATCTACCTCATTCGGGTAATATCCTCCCGTCGCTTCATTTCTTAAGATGAAGTCATGTTGAACAATTCAGTAATCACATGACTTCATTTTCAAATATTTCCATCAATGCTGATCGTCTTTCTGGCTTTCTGAATGAAATGGCTTTGATCGGTGCAACACCAAATGGTGGTTGTAACCGACAAGCACTGACAGACCTGGATCATGTCGGTCGTGAGTTATTTCTTCAATGGGGTTCAGAAATTGGTGGTACCGCGCGCCGTGACACCATGGGTAATCTTTTTGTTCATTGGAATGGTCAAGATAATCAGCTTCCGCCAGTGTTGATGAGTTCACATCTCGACACGCAACCGACTGGTGGAAAGTATGATGGTGTTTATGGCGTACTTTCTGCGCTTGAAGTAATGAAAACACTGCAT
>QKFI01000037.1 GCA_003251455.1 Tolumonas sp. | reverse complement strand
AGGACGGTTTTTTTATGCCGGCTGAGTGGGCGCCACAACAGGCTGTGTGGATGATTTGGCCGTTCCGTCCGGATAACTGGCGTGAAGCCGGCAAGTTTGCTCAAGCAACGTTTGCCAAAGTTGCAGAAGCGATTGGTGGTGCAACCCCTGTGTATATGGCAGTGCCGGAACAGTTTCTTGAGCAGGCAAAAACCACGATGCCTGAAGGCGTGCATCTGGTTACTATGAATTCTGATGATTGCTGGGCGCGAGACACTGGCCCCACAGTCGTGATCAATGGTCAGGGTGAATGCCGTGGTGTTGATTGGGGATTCAATGCCTGGGGAGGGCATGAAGGCGGGCTTTATTTCCCTTGGGATCAGGATGCGCTGGTGGCAGAACAAATGCTGGCTGTTCATTCGTTTGATCGCTATCAGGCGCCGCTGATTCTGGAAGGTGGATCGATCCATGTTGATGGTGAAGGCACTTGTATGACGACCGCAGAATGCCTGCTGAATCATAACCGGAACCCGCATCTGACCAAGGATCAAATCGAAGCGTATCTGCGTGATTATCTGAATGTCAGCACCTTTATTTGGTTAGAAGAAGGTGTCTACATGGATGAGACGGACGGCCATATTGATAATATGTGTTGTTTTGCTCGCCCGGGCGAGGTGATCCTGCATTGGACGGATGATGAAAACGATCCGCAATACGCACGTTCCCAAGCAGCATATCAGGTCTTATCGAATTCGGTCGATGCAAAAGGCCGGAAGCTCAAGATCTGGAAATTACCACAACCGGGCCCGCTGTATTGCACTGAAGCGGAAGCGGAAGGGGTTGTTGCTGGTTCTGGTGTTCCGCGTGAAGCGGGCGATCGTCTGGCTGGATCTTACGTGAACTTCCTGATTACCAATGATCGGATTGTGTTCCCGCTGTTAGACCCCAAAACAGATGATGAAGCCAAATCGATCTTGCAGCAGATTTTCCCTGACCATAGGGTGGTTGGTGTTCCTGCGCGTGAAATTTTGCTGGGTGGCGGCAATATTCACTGTATTACACAGCAAATCCCACAATAATCTTTATGCAGCTGATCAAGAATGGTCAGCTGCATTCTGCTATGCTGATTCCCTGATTAAACTTGGTTTATTGGTGCCTCGGTGGTTTCTGGTTTAGGTATTCTGCTTTCTGTTTCCGCATCTGTTTTATTCTGTCTGATGTCTGCCTATACACGTTTGCTTGAACCGTTGGATGGACTGATGATATTGGCCTGGCGTTTGATCTGGACATTACCCGGTATCTTATTGCTGGTTAAATTCCGCAGCCAATTTCCCCAGTTAAAGAAATTACTTCATCGTTTTTCTCGTGATCCGCGCATGTGGTGGCAAATGCCGTTGTTAGTCTTGTTACTGGCCGCGCAGCTCTGGGTTTTTCTATGGGCGCCCATCAACGGGCAGATGCTACCTGTTGCGATGGGATATTTCCTATTGCCGTTAGTGATGGTTGGCGTCGGGCGTTTTTACTATCACGAAACGTTGAGTCGTTTGCAGCAAATTGCCATGGTGTGCGCTTTTATTGGTATTGCACATGAATGGTGGCTGACGCAGGCTTTCTCCTGGCCTACGTTGCTGGTGGCATTGGGATACCCACCTTATTTTATGTTGCGTAAGCATTTGCAATTGGACGCTGCAACTGGCTTTACGCTCGAATTAATCTTGTTGTTTCCGCTGGCGATAGGTTTGTTGCTTACTTCGGAACAAGGCTTCGATTTATATCAACAGTTCCCTTGGTTATTAGTGCTGCTGCCAGGGTTGGGAATCATCAGTACGCTGGCACTTGCCAGTAATTTAGCTGCGCATCGTCTGTTACCGATGGGGCTATTTGGCATTCTCGGTTATGTGGAGCCGGTTCTGCTCTTTATCACGGCCATTTTGTTTTTCCATGAGCCACTTACTGCAGAAAACCTGATGACCTATCTACCGATTGCATTCGCTGTATTTTTTACGGTTCTGCATAGTGTTCGCCTTTTAAGAGCTTCGGTCACTTAGTCGGCTGTTGACGCAATATGGCTTCAAATTCTTCGACGGGTAATGGCGGATGCATGAGATAGCCTTGATAGGAATCACATCCCTGGCGTTTCAGGAAGTCGAGTTGTTCTTGCGTTTCAACCCCTTCAGCAAGCACGCTTAATCCCAGTGTTTTTGCCATTGCGACAATGGCCGCAGCAATTTCCATGTCATCTGATTTATCAGGGATGTCGTCAACAAACCGCTTATCAATTTTGAGCACATCCAATGGTAAACGCTTCAGATAGGCAAGAGAGGAATAACCGGTACCAAAATCGTCCATCGCAATGCGAATACCGAATTTTCTTAATTCCCCGAGTAGTATTTCAGCTTCATTTTCATAAGACATCAACGCACTTTCAGTAATTTCTAGTTCCAGTAATGTTGCGGGGAATTGTGTTTCTGCCAAGACTGCCTCAACGACGTGTAGAATATTACTGTACTGGAATTGTACCGAAGACACGTTTACCGCCAGATTGATTGGTGGCAATCCTTCCTCAAGCCATCTTGCGCCGAGTTTACAGGTTTCATAAAGAACCCATTCGCCAATCTGTTTGATTAAGCCTGTTTCTTCTGCGGTCGGAATAAAAAGATTCGGAGGTAGTATGCCATTTTCCGGATCCAACCAACGAATCAAGGCTTCTGCGCCGATGATTCGATTGGATGTCATATCGTATTGTGGTTGCAGATAGATCAAAAATTCCTGATTTTCGATCGCGCGACGTAAACGAATCTCTAAATCCAGACGTTGTTTGACGGCAAAAGTCAGTTCTTGAGAGAAATATCGATAACAACTGCGACCGTTGGATTTCGCATTGTACATAGCCGCATCGGCCTGCTGTAACAATTCTTCCGGTGTGGTTCCGTTTTCAGGATAAAGACTGATCCCGATACTGGTACCGATGACAACATCTTTTCCGTTTGGTAACCGGAATGGTGCCTCCAATCGATTAATGATGTCATTTGCGTACTGATCGATGATCGCTTTGTCTGCGGTGTTTTCCATCAGAATCGTAAATTCATCGCCGCCCAACCTGAAAATAGAGTCGGATTCACGCTGAATACTGCGGAAACGATTTGCAACTTCTTCCAGTAATGCATCGCCAATCGGGTGGCCAAAACTATCGTTAACGTTTTTGAAACGATCCAAATCGAGGATCAATAGCGCGATTTTCTGGTTTTGAAGACGAGCATGTTCTATTGCGCTGGCTAATTTAATGGCTAAATAGGCTCGGTTGGGTAGTTGTGTCAGCGAGTCATGATGTGCCAGGAACGAGAGTTGCCGTTCGGTTTCTTTCAGTTTGCTGATGTCGCTATATACGATTACAAAGTTTGTGTAGTTTTGTTGATCATCTTTAACCGTATTGATACTAGCTAATAATGGCACCGTCGTTTTGTCTTTTTTCATGCATGTGATTTCGCCTCGCCAGTAGCCGAATGTATCCAGTGCCTTGACGATTTTTTTATTCAACGATAAATCTTCATCTGGCAATTGCAAGATGGCGGCAGCTTGATTAAACAGTTCTGAAGGCTGATATCCAAACAGTTGAACCGTTGCCGGATTTGCTCGCAAAATCTTTCCTTGCATGTCTGTAATCAGAATACCTTCCTGTGTATTTTCAAATACAGTAGCGGCTTGATTCAGCATCAGTTCATTTTCTTTTTGTGAAGAAATATCCGTAATACTGCCAATGTATCCCGTGATGTTTTGTTGCTCATCTCGTTCGGGTCTGGCTGACATCACAACCCATCGATACGCTGTTGAATCATCGGTATCGCGCTGAATTCGGCAGGGTAGCTCAACTTGTTGACCTGCGATCAAATCTTGCAGCCAACGATCTTTGAGAATGGCAAGATCCTGAGAATGGATACATGAATACCACTCATGTTTTGCGCCGATTGACCAGTTGAGTAAATGTTCACCGGCTTCATTGACATAAACGGGTTCTCTATCTTTGTTGAGTCTGAATATTCCAACCGGAACAACGGTTGCTAAGGTATGGAACAACTCTTCGCTTTGCTTGAGCGCTTCTTCTGCGGCGCGTCGCTCGGTCACATCATTTGCCATCGTGACTAACAAACGCTCGCCATTATCATCCACGCTTAATGGTGATGTGAGCATATCCCAGTAACGGATAGAACCGTCTTTACAGTGAATTCGATATTCGCCGGCATAAACAGGTTCAGTAATGGTCGGTCCCTGATCCTGGATGATCCACGGGTTGTTTTGATCCAATGGCTCTGCCATTTTTATCCAGACCGATCGACTTGGGATATCATCCAGCGTATACCCGGTTAATTCAGTCCAACGTTTATTGATGGTTAAACCTTTCCCCGTTTGAGTGTAAATAACTGTTGGTGTTGGCGAATTCATGATCGCTGTTCTGAAAAGCTCTTCGCTTTGAAATAATTTTTTATCCTTTCGCAGATTGTCTAAGGCAAATGAAATATCCATCGCCATGTCGGATAAGGTATTTATAATTTCAGAGTTAAAGAAATCAGCTGAACCGGCATAAAAATTAAAGGATCCAATGATTTTGCCTTGTTCACGAATGATGAAATATGCGGATGATGCGATACCCGCTTCGAGTGCTTTGCGATGAAAGCGAGTTATCGTTGCTTGTTGCTGAAAGTTATTGATGATCAGATTTTCGCCCGATTTCAGTGCCTGCATCGCAGCAGTTTTTCGAATCAAGTCCGGTTGTGTTTTGCCTTCTAGGCTTATCCATGCCGTGAAGCCATTATCTTCACCAAACGTATGAAAAAATTCGATATTTTCGTTTGCTTCGTCATACATCCCGAACCAGGCAAACAAAAACTTTCCATGTTCCACTGCAATCTGACAGACGTGACGTAATAACGTATCTTTGTGTTTAAACCGAATGATTGCCTGATTGGTTAACGAGAGCATGTTATAAAGATCGCGTTGTCGTTGAAGCAAGCCTTCATTTACTTTGCGCGTACTAATGTCTTCAATAACAGAAATAATGAAAGCAACTTTTTTATCGGGTGTCCGTACGCATCGGGTATCGACATTGACATCAATTAAATGACCGTCTTTATGGCGTAATTGTTTTTCTCGCTGGAATCCATCAGATTGACCACTTTCCAAACGTTTTAATTCGTCCTGATCTGCAATGCGATCGTGTTCTGGTGTCAGTGAACGCAAATCGATATGGATTAATTCATCGGAACTGTAACCCAACATCTGCGCTAATTGCTCATTAAATCGAATCCAGTGGCCATGGCCTGCATGGGTAATGGCCATGCCAAATAAGGGTAATTCAAAGAAATAGCGTAGCAGTCTGTCTTTTTGATCAGTCTTATGTTGCAGTTCGAGTCGGTTGGAATAGAGTTGCTGACGCCATAGCAGATTAATGAGAAACAACATCATTAGTCCGCCAAAAAAGATGATAAGTATGACCAGTTTAATCAGCGTATAAAGTGGCGCAAAAAGTTCAGCTTGTTCCTGCTGAACTAAAATATACCAGCCTGAATGATCAATGGATTCGTAACTGGCAAAAATATCCTGATTGTTAAAATCGGGCCCTTCATAGAACCCGTTTTTGTTCGCGATGATTTTATTCACCAATTCGGACATATCATCATTTAAAAATCGCTCGACATTCGTAGCATGAATACCATCATTGGCCGGAACTTGAATGAATGACAATCGGTCATCATGCGCTTGTAAAAGATAAATGACGCCAGTTGCAGTATTACTTGGCCAGTTTTGAATATGAGGTAATAGTTGCGTTAATAGATTCTGCGTCAGGATCAGTGTTCCGATCAGATCATTGGTACGAGGGTCGTGTAATCGAACTTTTATATCCAGATATAATTG
The DNA here is from genome assembly GCA_003251455.1 of Tolumonas sp. GTDB lineage: Bacteria > Pseudomonadota > Gammaproteobacteria > Enterobacterales > Aeromonadaceae > Tolumonas. Next base: position 38,436 of record QKFI01000037.1, on the reverse strand, counting down.
TTTATTTTCATTCCAATACCATTGCGTCGTGATGTTACCTTTGGCGTTAGCGTTGACTAACATCGACGATTTTATCTGTGTTTCAGGCATCACAAACCGATGCACAGGTAAATGTCCGTAAATACCAACCAAATCGCCGGAGTTATTCAATATAGAGGCAGCCTGATAATTTTTGTTATTGAGTAATAACTGGATTGGCAAATCAATTGGAGTGCTACGAATACTACCGCCTAAATTGATCAATGAAACAGCCTGAAGGAATGATTCATTGTGTTGCAACATAATTGCATCGGAATATCGCTCATTCAGCCAGTTTTGAATTCTCTCTCTTTTGACTTTGCTAAATGCAGTTAAATCACTGAGGGCTGTTTTTTTGACTTGCTGGCCCTGCCATTCGTACAGTACAGCTGGGATTAACGGCATAAGAATAATTTGAGAGGCAAATAATAATGCCAGACGGCGTGAGGCGAGCTTATCACTATATATATTCTGGTTGGCATGGCTGGTTTTTTTTTCATAAAAGTTGAGTAGCAGATAAAGCGCAAGACTTGTAATTACGATGAAAAGAAAACCTTTACCAATGGATAAAACAGTCATCATTTCGTGATCAGAAATGACGAGCGCTAATAGTTTATCAGAGGCTGCAATCCAGATGACCGCAAACAATGCATAGATCAGCACAATCGTTAATGATGAAAAATGCATATTATTGTTGTCACGCATGAACGGCACTCAATTAATTAATTCGCTTATCAAAACAATATTAGCCAGAATGATATCAAACGTAATACTAGATCTAATTTATATACAAAAACATTACATAATGTCGACAGGATCGACGTCGAGATGCCAGCGTAGAGAATGATGTGTTGTAATTTGATTGATTGCCGGAATCAATTGATGCAGATAATGTTGTAAATGTTTTCTGCTGTTACATTGTAATAATATAATCATTCGAAACCGACCCGCTCTTTTTTCCATGAGCGGTGTGATCGGGCCGATAACCGATAAATCCGGTGCTCCATATCCCGAACAGATTGTGGCAGCTTGTTCCATAAACTGACTGACAAAATCCCGATGAATAGCATCAGCCTTTAAGACCGCCTGATAACTGTAAGGGGGCAAGGATAAGGCTTTTCTTTCCTGTAAGCTGGTTCGGGCAAAATGATGGTAGCCGTTATTAACCAAATCCTGAAGCAGGGCATTTTCCGGATGGTGTGTTTGTAAGATAACGCGACCTGGTTTGCTGGCGCGTCCTGCGCGTCCTGCAACCTGAACATAAAGTTGTGCTAACCGTTCTGTTGCGCGGAAATCGGTGGAATAAAGCGCAGCATCGACATCCAGAATTCCGACCAATGTTACATCAGGGAAGTGATGTCCTTTGGCAAGCATCTGCGTACCAATCAAAATCTGATATTCATTTTGTCGAATGGCAGATAAGTGCTGTTCCAGCTCTCCTTTACGCCGTGTATTGTCCCGATCAATCCGAATTGTTTTATAAGCAGGGAAATGCTGTTGTAAAAAGGCGCCCAATTGTTCTGTTCCAACCCCGGCGCTGACTAATTGGTGGCTATGGCATTCAGGACATGTATGTGGAACCGCCCGGATATGATCGCAATGATGGCAATGCAGACGGTTGTCAGACTGATGCCAGGTATAATACGCATCGCAATGCGGGCAACTCGCGACCCAGCCACAATCGTGACATAACAATGCTGGCGCATAACCACGACGATTCAGAAACAGCATGACCTGATTGCCATTCCTGAGTTCTTGCTCCATTAACTGCAATAATTGGGGGGAAATGCCCGCATTCAGCGGTACGTGTTTGACGTCGAGAACATGCTGACTCGCAGTTTGCGCATTTCCAGCTCGTTTTTTTAACGTTAAATGGTGGAATCGACCCGTCAGCGCATTATGCAATGATTCGAAAGATGGGGTGGCAGAGCCGAGAATAATCGGGATCTGTTCCTGTCTGGCCCGCATAATTGCCAGATCCCGGCCGTGGTAACGAAAACCTTCCTGTTGCTTCAGCGATGTATCATGCTCTTCATCAACAATGATGAGTCCAAGTGATTTGAACGGGGTAAAGACTGCTGAACGTGTTCCAATCAATACGGCGGCCTCACCATTTTTACAGGCCAGCCAGGTATCAAGTCGTTCCCGATCATTCATTGCAGAATGAAGGGTCAGAATAGGGGCATGAAAACGACGACGGAAACGGCGTAATAACTGCGGTGTTAAACCGATTTCGGGGACTAATAACAGAACCTGTCTGCCTTTGCTCAACACATCCTGAATGAGCTGAAGATAGATTTCAGTTTTCCCGGAGCCTGTCACGCCCTCAAGAAGAAACGGCCGCGCGTTTTCAGCAAATTTGATGGTACTTAAGGCGGCTGCTTGTTCTTCATTCAAGTAATGTGCATCGTCTTCGTGTAACAGAAATTGCTCATGCCAGTTCTGAAGCTGTGCTCGAATATCGTAGGGCAGAATAAATCCTTTCTGTTCCAGATTTTTGAGTACAGGTGAGTCAACACCTTGCTCGCGTAATTCTGCGGCTGGTAATGGGCCATCTGCGAGCAAACGGATCGCCAATTGTTGTTTAGGCGCACGTTTTAGCAATGATTCGGCACTTTCACCGTCTTCCGTTAAGCACCAATAGGGGATGGGCTTGCTAAGCGCAGCTTCGCCTTGTCGCAATAGAATGGGTAACGCATGATGCAGAACCTCACCTTCGGGATGCAGATAATAATCAGCGGCCCAGCGAAGCAGATGCCACAAAGTTTTATCAAAGAGTGGTGTTTGATCTAATATTTCTGTGATGGGCTTTAGTTTGCTCTCCGGCAGATCAGATGTTTCCGGATGAGCTGTGACTACGCCAACCAGTAGCTGCGGACCAAACGGTACTTTGACTCGACACCCAATCGCGGGCAGGGGAAAAGACGCCCGATAGTCAAAAAGACGGTATAACGGAACGGGAAGCGCAACTTGTATGAGACCGGACGAAATAGACACGAATATTGTTTTTTTCTTCTACTAAAACTTGCGGGTATGAAGCCTATCCTATATCATTCCGACCCTTGAAAAAATCGTTTAATGTTTCGTGTGGTGTCTGACTTCGGGTCAGATGGCGACACGGCCTGACTTGAGGTATCCCATGAAAGAAGGTATTCATCCAGATTACCACGAGATCACTGCTAAGTGCTCTTGCGGTAACACTTTTGTTACTCGTTCAACAGGTAAAGACCTGAACCTGGACGTGTGTTCAGAATGTCACCCATTCTATACTGGTAAACAGAAAATTCTGGATACTGGTGGTCGTATCGACCGTTTCAAAAAACGTTTCAACGTTCTGGGCGGCAAAAAATAAGCCAACTGAACATAAACGTTTTATTCAATGCCAGCCTCGTGCTGGCATTTGTTTTTTTATGTCCTTTCCACTTGGTTGCAGCAGTGTTTGCTGTGCTCATTCGAACCAATCACTTTCCGCTTCCCTGCAACATCAAGTTGTTTGGGTATATGTAATTAAAAAATTCTTCAAACAGACTCGATCAGCCCTTGTGAATAACAATTGCTCGATTATGATCACGCCAGGATAGCCCTTATGGTTATACGGTCTTATTCTTTGCAGGAGTCTTTATGTCCATCGATCTTCGCCAAGCCGCGCTTGATTATCATGCTCAACCTGTTCCTGGTAAAATCGCGGTCGCGCTGACGAAGTCTGCCGAAACAGCGAAAGATTTGTCATTGGCTTACAGCCCGGGGGTCGCAGAACCGGTTCGCGAAATTGCTAAAAATCCTGCTGATGCTTATCGTTATACTTCCAAGGGAAATCTGGTTGCCGTTATTTCAAACGGAACTGCAATCTTAGGCCTTGGAAATCTTGGCCCATTAGCATCAAAGCCAGTCATGGAAGGCAAAGCATTATTGTTTAAACGTTTTGCCGGAATTGATGCGATTGATATCGAAGTGAAGCATAGCGATAGTGCTGATTTTATCCGTACCGTTGCAAATATTGCGGATACGTTTGGTGGCATTAACCTTGAAGATATTAAAGCGCCTGAATGCTTTGAAATCGAAAAAGCGCTGATTGAACAGTGTGATATTCCTGTCTTTCATGATGACCAGCATGGCACCGCAATTGTGACTGCGGCAGGAATGCTCAATGCATTACAGATCCAAGGAAAACAGTTAGAAAACGTCCGTATTGTATGCATGGGCGCTGGTGCTGCCGCTGTTGCCTGTATGGAATTACTGATTGATTGCGGTGCGAACCCAGCAAACATTTATATGTTGGATCGCAAAGGCGTGATCCATTCAGAACGAACTGATTTAAACGAACATAAACGCCGCTTTGTGAATGACTCCGGTTTGAAAACTCTGGATGAAGTCATGGATGGTGCAGATGTATTCGTCGGGGTTTCAGGTCCTGATGTGATAACAGCGGAACATGTAAAAATGATGGCACCGAATCCGGTGATTTTTGCGTGTTCAAATCCTGATCCGGAAATTCGTCCTGAAGTCGCAAAAGATGTGCGTACTGATTTGATTATGGGAACTGGCCGTTCTGATTATCCAAACCAGGTGAACAATGTTATTTGTTTCCCATTTATTTTCCGTGGTGCATTAGATGTACGTGCAAGCCGTATTAACAGTGCGATGAAACGTGCTGCGGTTGACGCGATTCGTCAAATTGCACAGGAACCAGTTCCTGCCGAAGTTCTGCAAGCTGCGGGTATTGATGCTTTAAGTTTTGGTGTGGATTATGTGATCCCGAAACCGATGGATCCGCGTCTGTTACCACGTGTTGCACGCGCTGTTGCCATTGCCGCTGAAGAATCTGGCGTTGCTCGTATTCCATTGCCTGAAAACTACATGCTTTAATTGATTCGCATGCATGAGAAAACCGCCAATTGGCGGTTTTTTTCTATAAAAAAGCCGTCATATAAATGACGGCTTAAATTTATCCCGGCAGTGATTCGATTAGAAATCGTAACGAACGGCTAACTGCATATCGTTTTTGTAGACATCAGTCGATGTTGCTGATTTATCACTATTATTGATGCGGTATTCAGCGGCGACGCGCAGGTTTTTATTGAACTTGTATTGCGCACCCAGGGTGTAATAGTCCACACCATTATATTTTTCACCGCTAGCTGGCTTAACTTTCATTAAGTCATACATCGCCATGACCCCAAAACCATTGGTGAACTCATAACCAACAACAAATTCCATACCATCGTGATCTTTACCTGCGCTCAGGAAGTCAGTCCCTTTGGCATAGTTGAAAGCAGAGTAGAATGCTTTGTCATCATATTTGATACCAGCAACCCACAATTTGGCATCAGTGCTGACACCAGCAGTTTTTGATTTGCCGACGTTATAGCCAGTGCCGATTGTGAAATTCATTGGCAAGCTGTAGGTTAATGCAGCACCGTACGCATCAGCATCTGATGCTGTCTTGTCTGCATCTTTGGTGGTTGTATCATCCAGTTTATAGCTAGCACTCAGACCAACCTGATCAAATTTACCAACATATTTCAGTACGTCAGCAGAACGGCCTGTTCCATAAGTATCTGTATTCTGGCCCAGAGCGTTATTACCATAACCATCTGTCAGAGATTTATCAGTCCAGTCGGTAATTGCTGAGATAGCGCCTTTCTGACGACCAAAAGTCACTTGTCCCCAATTTTCATCTTTTAAACCAGCATAAGCTAAACGGGTACGGAGATTACCATCGTTTTTATCATCGGCTGTTGTCAGATTGTTATCCGCTTTATCACCAGCCAGTGTTTTTTCTGAATTACCGATGTTGAATTGTGCTTCATATTCCCCGATTGCTTTCAGTGAACCGCTAACCGCTGTTTCTCCCTTGGCACCAAAACGGATGAAGTTGTTTGCACCGATTTTTTCACTTTTTTCACCATCACTATTTTCTTTTGAGCCAAAATAATGCCCTGCATAAGCACGACCAGTCAGATCTAAAGTGGTTGTATCATTTTTGATAACTTCGGTTGCTTGGGCTTGTGATGCGACTAAAACTGCAATTGCCACTGCGGTTAACTTTTTCATTATCGATCCTTCATTTATGAGGTGAAGCGTGATCTGCTTCCTGGTTAATTCCGGAAGGCATGTTAGGTGGCATCGATGAAAGAACCGTGAAGGCTCTGTGAAGCTTTTATTGAAATTGTCTCTTTTCTGAGCACTAATCTTTGCCGGTATAATTTATTGGAATGTGTTAAACTCGCGCGCAAAATTCAGACTGAATAGTCTTTCTCCGGTAGAACGATAGGTGTTATTCAAATGAGACGTGAACTCGCAATCGAATTTTCTCGTGTAACAGAAGCTGCAGCATTGGCTGGTTACAAATGGCTGGGCCGTGGTGATAAGAACCTGGCTGACGGTGCTGCTGTGGAGGCGATGCGTTTTGTTCTGAACCAAATCGAGATCGATGGTGAAATCGTGATCGGTGAAGGTGAGATCGATGAAGCACCAATGCTCTACATCGGTGAGAAAGTTGGTTGTGGTGGTGATGGTGTTGATATCGCGGTTGACCCGATCGACGGTACTCGCATGACAGCCATGGGTCAGAATAATGCGGTTGCAGTTTTGGCTGCTGGTGATAAAGGCTCTTTCCTGAAAGCACCGGACATGTATATGGAAAAACTGATTGTCGGTCATAAGGCAAAAGGTGTGATTGATCTGAACAAGCCTTTAGCTGACAACATTGTCGCGGTAGCGCGTGCTTTAGATAAGCCATTACATCGTATGTCAGTGATTACACTGGCGAAGCCTCGTCATGAAGAGGCAATCAAAGCCATGCAACAAATGGGTGTTCGTGTTTTTGCAATTCCGGATGGTGATGTTGCGGCATCTGTACTGACTTGTTTGCCAGACAATGAAATCGACATGCTGTATTGCATCGGTGGTGCACCGGAAGGCGTGATTTCAGCTGCGACAGTTCGCGCTCTCGATGGCGATATGCAAGGTCGTTTATTAGCGCGTGACCAGGTGAAAGGTGATACAGAAGAAAACCGTGAACTTGGAAAACAGGAAATTGCTCGTTGTGAACAAATGGGCATTGATGTGAATAAAGTCTTAACGCTTCAGGAGATGGCAAAGACTGATAACGTCATCATTTCTGTAACCGGTATTACCAAAGGTGATTTGTTGGACGGTATCAGCAGCGATGGGTTATTTGCGACGACTGAAACGTTACTGATCCGCGGTAAATCACGGACAATTCGCCGTATTCACTCAACTCACTATTTACAGCGAAAAGATCCTGAAATTCAGAAAATTATTTTCTGATTGAATTAATGAAAAAACGCTGCATCATGCAGCGTTTTTTTATGCGAGGAAGAGGGCTAGATTGTTCGCACCCACTTATTTTCTTGTCTGGTGAAGCCCGCCTGTAACAGAAATGCATCCAGACTCTCCAGCTCTTCGGATGCAACTGTATTCCGGTCCAACTCAATCAGGTTATATTGTTCTGCTATCAGCGTGCGGATTGTTTCAGCCAGTAAATAACGGCCAATGCCACGACGACGAGTGATATCACGAACAGAAAAATAACGAAGCTGATTTCCTTGAGTAATCGATAAACCAACAATTCGATCATTGAATGTCGCAATATGCCAGTTACCTAATGCTTTGGCATCAGCTTCAGTGAGCAGATGACGATCAAGGAGTTTATCAAGACTGTTTTGCCAGATAGGCAAGATATTTTGAGAATGGTGAACAGTTAAACGCATGAGAAAATCCTGCACAGCTTTTTGCTAAGTTTACCACCAAAATAAAAAGCCCTGTCATATGACAGGGCTTTTTTCATTCTGAATAGCAGAATTAATTAGCGTGGCAGTAAACTTGAGCCCATCAGGAAAGCATCAACTTCACGAGCACATTGACGACCTTCACGAATAGCCCAAACAACCAGAGACTGACCACGACGCATATCACCAGCAGCGAATACTTTCGGTACTGAGGTTGCGTAGCAACCTTCACCATCAGTGGTTGCTCTTACGTTACCACGGGCATCTTTCTCAACACCAAATGCGTCAAGCACTTTTGCCAGAGGATTCGTAAAGCCCATTGCCAGGAAGACTGCATCAGCTTTCAGTTCAAATTCAGAACCTGGAACTTCGGTCAGTTTGCCGTCTTTGAACTCAACCTTGACCAGTTTCAGACCAGTCAGCTTACCGTTTTTACCGATAAACTCCTTGGTAGAAACTGCAAACTCACGCACACAACCTTCCTCATGGGAAGAAGAGGTACGCAGTTTCAGTGGCCAGTAAGGCCAGGTCAGCTCTTTGTTTTCTTGTACAGGCGGCTGAGGCATTACTTCTAACTGAGTAATAGACGCAGCACCATGACGGTTAGATGTGCCGACACAGTCAGAGCCTGTATCACCACCACCGATCACCACAACGTGTTTACCTTTCACGTTGATTGGGTTCGGAGCACTACCGGCTACTTCTTTGTTTTGTGGGATCAGGAATTCCAGCGCAAAGTGAATACCGCTCAGGTCACGACCTGGAACCGGTAAATCGCGAGGCATTTCTGAACCGCCAGCCAAGACAACTGCATCAAACTCAGCATCTAACTGAGCTGGTGTTACGACGGTTTCGGCATCGTTTGTCACGCCTGCAGGCAATGTATTGTCAGAAGAAACCAGAGTTTTGGTTTTGAAAACCACACCTTCTGCTTTTAACTGAGTCATACGACGGTCAATGACACTCTTATCCAGTTTGAAGTCAGGGATGCCATAACGCAGCAGACCACCAACACGGCTGTTTTTCTCAAAAACAGTGACATCATGACCAGCTCGTGCCAATTGCTGTGCAGCGGCTAAACCTGCAGGGCCTGAACCAACAACCGCAACTTTCTTGCCTGTTTTAACAGCAGCTAGTTGTGGTTGAATCCAGCCATGTTCCCAGGCAGTATCGACGATGAAACGTTCAATCGATTTGATACCGACAGGATCAGCATTAATACCGAGCGTACAAGCAGATTCACAAGGGGCCGGACAAATCCGGCCAGTGAATTCTGGGAAGTTATTCGTTGAATGTAATACGCCGATCGCCATTTCTGCTTTGCCACGGTAAACCAAGTCATTCCAGTCAGGAATGATGTTATTTACCGGACAACCATTGTTACAGAATGGAATACCACAATCCATGCAACGAGCGCCCTGGGTGGAAGCCTCTTGTACCGTCAGTGTTGGTACAAATTCACCGTAATGATGTACACGTGGAGCGTAGTGTTCCTTTACGCGATCAAATTCGAGAAAACCGGTTGGCTTACCCATTACGCAACCTCCTTCTGCTGTGCTGCCATTTCCTTCAGAGCACGGCGGTACTCATTCGGATAAACTTTTACAAACTTACCACGGTAAGCATCCCAGTTTGCCAGGATTTCTTGTGCTCGTGGACTACCAGTGTATTCGGCATGTTTTTCAACCAGTGATTTCAGTTGTTCTTCATCACTGACGCCATTGTGCAGCGCTTCATCTGTCGCTTGTTCTGCTTCTGGTAATACTTTTTCTAAAGTAACCATCGACAGGTTGCAACGGGTGTTGAATGTATTGTCTTCATCCAGGACGTAAGCAATACCACCAGACATACCAGCTGCAAAGTTACGGCCAGTCTGTCCCAGAACAACGACTGTACCACCAGTCATATATTCACAACCGTGGTCACCAACACCTTCTACGATTGCTGTTGCGCCTGAGTTACGAACTGCAAAACGTTCGCCGCCGACACCACTCAGGAATGCGTGACCAGACGTTGCACCGTACATCACCGTGTTGCCGATGATAGTGTTTTCGTGGCTTACACCGGTAAAGTCAGCGGTTGGGCGAATCACGATTCGACCACCTGACAGACCTTTACCGACGTAGTCGTTACCTTCACCAACCAGTTCCAGTGTTACACCTTTTGCCAGGAAAGCACCGAAACTCTGACCAGCAGTACCATTCAGGGTTACGTGGATGGTGTCATCCGGTAAGCCTTCGCCACCGTAGCGTTTCGCCACAGCACCTGACAGCATGGTTCCAACCGTACGGTTGATGTTTTTCACTGGCGTGGTAATGCGAACTGATTCGCCGTTTTCCAGTGCTGGTTGTGCCTGCTTGATCAGTTCCTGATCGAGTGCTTTTTCCAGTGCGTGGTCTTGGGTACCTTGGTGGTTACGAGATTCGTCAGCCACATCTGGTTGATAGAACACATTGCTGAAATCCAGACCCTGAGCTTTCCAGTGTTCAACACCAGCACGTTTATCCAGCAGGTCTGAACGGCCGATCATTTCTTCAAATGTACGGAAGCCCAGTTCTGCCATCAGTTCACGAACTTCTTCTGCAACGAAGAAGAAGTAGTTCACAACGTGTTCTGGCTGACCAGAGAAGCGTTTACGCAGCTCAGGATCCTGAGTTGCGACACCGACAGGGCAGGTATTCAAATGACACTTACGCATCATGATACAACCTTCAACCACCAACGGTGCAGTCGCGAAACCAAACTCGTCTGCACCTAACAGTGCGCCGATAACAACGTCACGACCCGTTTTGATCTGGCCGTCAACCTGAACACGGATACGGCTACGCAGACGGTTCAGAACCAGAGTCTGTTGTGTTTCAGCCAGACCTAATTCCCATGGGGAACCAGCATATTTGATCGATGACAGCGGTGATGCACCTGTACCACCATCGTGGCCAGCGATAACAACGTGATCTGCTTTCGCTTTCGATACACCTGCCGCAACAGTACCAACACCAACTTCAGATACCAGCTTCACAGAAATAGATGCTGATGGGTTGGCGTTTTTCAGATCGTGGATCAGCTGTGCCAAGTCTTCGATTGAGTAAATATCATGGTGTGGCGGTGGAGAAATCAGACCAACACCCGGTACAGAGTGACGCAGTTTACCGATGTATTCAGAAACTTTATCACCAGGCAACTGACCACCTTCACCAGGCTTCGCTCCCTGCGCCATTTTGATCTGGATTTGGTCTGCGTTGACCAGATATTCAGTTGTTACACCGAAACGACCAGAAGCAACCTGTTTGATCGCAGAACGTAAGCTGTCACCAGCCTGTAATTCCAGATCACGTTCAATACGTGATTTACCGATGATTTCAGACAACAGCGTTGGCTGACTGACAGGAATGAAACGGTTTGCGTCTTCACCACCTTCACCAGTATTTGATTTACCGCCGATACGGTTCATCGCAACAGCCAACGCAGTGTGAGCTTCAGTAGAAATAGAACCCAGAGACATCGCACCGGTCGCAAAACGTTTCACGATATCTTTTGCTGATTCAACTTCATCTAATGGGACTGGTTCTGCTGCTTTTTTCAGCTCAAACAGACCGCGTAAAGTCAGATGGCGTTTTGTCTGATCGTTGATGATTTTTGCGTATTCTTTGTAGCTATCGTATTTACCGCTACGAGTTGAATGCTGCAGTTTAGCGATCGCATCTGGTGTCCACAGGTGGTCTTCACCACGGATACGGAAGGCATATTCACCACCTGTTTCCAGCATCGTTTCCAGAACTGGATCAGCAGAGAATGCAGCTTCATGGGTGCGCAGCGCTTCTTCAGCAACGTCGAACAGACCGATACCTTCCACTTTAGATGGCGTACCAGAGAAGTATTTATCTACAAATACTTTTTTCAGACCAACAGCTTCGAAAATCTGAGCGCCGGTGTAAGACATGTAGGTAGAGATACCCATTTTCGACATGACTTTGCACAGACCTTTGCCAACAGCTTTCACGAAGTTCGCAACGTATTTTTCTTCTTTTGCAGTATCACCTGCAGCCATTTCACGCAATGTTTCGATTGCGAGCCATGGGTGAATTGCTTCGGCACCGTAGCCACCTAACAGTGCGAAATGGTGTGTTTCACGAGCAGAACCAGTCTCAACCACCAGACCGGTGTTGGTACGCAGACCTTTTTTCACCAGATGCAGATGAACAGTTGATGTTGCCAGCAGTGCAGGAATTGCAACATGGTCACGATCAACAGAACGGTCAGAGATCAACAGGATGTTGGCACCACCACGAACCGCATCTTCTGCTTCCGCAGCCAGAGAAGCCAGACGTGCTTCAACACCTTCTTTACCCCAAGTGGCTGGATAGCAGATATTCAGCTCATGTGAACGGAATTTACCATTCGTATATTGCTGAATATTACGGATCTTCTCGATCTTCGCTGCATTCAGAATTGGTTGCGCAACTTCCAGACGAATTGGTGGATTGATGTCTGAGTTGTTCAGCAGGTTTGGACGTGGGCCAATGAACGACACCAGCGACATGACCATTTCTTCACGAATCGGATCGATTGGTGGGTTGGTTACCTGAGCGAACAACTGACGGAAGTAGTTGTACAGGGTTTTGTTTTTGTAAGACAGCACAGGCAGCGCCGAATCATTACCCATAGAACCAATGGCTTCTTCGCCTTTCTCTGCCATTGGAGCCAGCAGAACTTTGGTATCTTCCATGGTGTAACCGAATGCCTGTTGGTAGTCCAGCAGCGATGCTTTCTTCTCAAATGGCTGTGCTTCGCCAGGAATTTCATCAATGCTGATACGAACTTTATTCAGCCACTCACGATATGGTTTCGCGTGAGCCAGAGAATCTTTCAGTTCTTTATCATCAATGATGCGACCTTGTTCCATGTCGATCAGGAACATTTTACCTGGCTGTAAACGCCATTTTTTCGCAATGCGAGAATCTTCGATTGGCAGCACACCTGATTCAGATGCCATGACCACCAGATCATCTTTCGTGACCAGGTAACGTGCAGGACGCAGACCGTTACGGTCCAGTGTTGCACCAATCTGACGACCGTCAGTAAATGCAACCGCAGCCGGGCCGTCCCATGGTTCCATCATCGCTGCATGGTATTCATAGAATGCACGGCGAGTTTCGTTCATCAGTGAGTGTTTTTCCCAAGCTTCTGGGATCATCATCATCACTGCATGCGCCATTGAGTAACCACTCATGATCAACAATTCTAACGCGTTGTCGAAAGATGCAGAGTCAGACTGACCTGGGTAGATCAATGGCCATACTTTATCTAAGTCAGCTCCCAGCACTGAAGAAGTTACTGAGCGTTCACGTGCACGCATCCAGTTCACGTTACCACGGACGGTGTTGATTTCACCGTTGTGCGCGATCATACGGAATGGGTGTGCGAGATCCCATGTCGGGAAGGTGTTTGTAGAGAAACGTTGGTGTACTAATGCCAGCGCAGACACACAACGTGCATCAGCCAGATCGTCATAGTAAACGCCAACCTGATCCGCCAGCAGCAGACCTTTATAGTTTACGGTACGTGCAGAGAATGAAGGCACATAGAATTCGTAGCAGTGTTTCAGTTTCAGGGCACGAATTGCATGTGATGCACGTTTACGAATGATATAGAGTTTGCGTTCTAACGCATCAGTCACTAATACATCAGGACCACGACCAACGAAGATCTGTCGAATGACCGGCTCTTTTGCTTTGACCGCAGGAGACATTGGCATCTCGCGGTTTACCGGTACATCACGCCAGCCTAAAACAACCTGACCTTCGCCACGTACAGCACGTTCGATCTCTTCCTGGCATGCCAGACGAGATGCCGCTTCCTGCGGCAGGAACACCATACCAACCCCGTACTCGCCTGCAACCGGCAGAGTAATACCTTGCTTGGCCAGTTCTTCGCGATACAGTTGATCAGGAATTTGAATCAAAATACCTGCACCATCGCCCGCCAGTGGGTCAGCACCTACTGCACCACGGTGGTCGAGGTTTTTCAGGATCAACAAACCCTGCTCGACAATGCTATGACTTTTTTGACCCTTCATGTGGGCCACAAATCCGACACCGCACGCATCATGTTCGTTTACGGGGTCATACATCCCTTGTCGTTGGGGTACCGCCGGTTCCATCACGTCGTTATAATCCTCTCTGTAGATACGCGTCCATCCGCAGGCGTTAAAAAAAGCTGGCTTCGCTGCCAGCTTTATCGTTTTAACTCTGAGGCTCGTAACCAAAAAATATACTGTGATTTTCGCCCCAATTCAAGGCAATAGATCTGGGGCTCAAATAGGTCTATTTTGGTTTTATTTCCTTTTGATTCAATATATTATGATTTATCACCAAAATGGTGCAAAAGATTTTTCTATTGCACGAATTTTTGTCATTTCCCGTTGAGTATAGATGATTATGCTTAGAATGTTGGTGAAATAAACCAAATTATTCTGTTTGTTTAGTGAGTTTTGCTGCCAAGATTAAAAATGAATAAATATTCACCTGAAATGATTCAATATATTGATGTAATTAACTTGTAACATTTATAGCAATCAGAATGATGCATAGCTATTTCCGAATCATCAATTAACCATAATATTATTGTGTTATTTCTTCTCATTCAGGATTTATATTCTTACACTGGATTGACATCTTTCTGAGAGAGAACTGGTATGTCTCGAAGACTACCCCCGTTAAATGCACTCAAAGCATTTGAAGCAGCGGCCAGGCATCTAAGTTTTACCAAAGCGGCAGAAGAACTCTTTGTCACACAGGCTGCGATTAGCCATCAAATCAAAACACTGGAAGAGTTTCTCGGACTGAAATTGTTTTGGCGCCGGAATCGTAGTTTGTTGTTAACTGAAGAAGGGCAATCCTATTTTCAGGATATCCGATCCATTTTTAATTCTGTCAGTGAAGCAACAGAACGACTGATCGCGCGTAGCGCAAAAGGAACGCTGACGGTCACGATGCAGCCAAGTTTTGCAATTCAATGGTTAATTCCGCGTTTAATGCAATTCACAGAGCTTAATCAAAGCGGTCGATCTGGATGATGGTACCTTGGTGGACGATGTTGATATTGCAATTTATTACGGTGACGGTCATTGGCCTGATTTACAGCTTTATAAATTGCATACGGAATACCGTGTCCCGGTTTGTGCACCTTCATTGTTGAAGCAGAAGAAACTTGAGACGGCTGATGATCTTGCGCATTTCCAGCTGTTGCATGATATTTCGCGTCGGGATTGGGCGCGTTGGTTAAATCAGATTGGGGTCACGATCCCTAATGCAGGGCAAGGTCCGATTTTTAGCCATTCAGCGATGGTATTGCAGGCGGCAAGGTGTCGCATTAGGCCACAGTTTATTGTCCCGACCAGAAATCAAAGCCGGTCGGTTGGTGTGTCCGTTGCCTCAGGTGTTGTTAAGTAATAATGCTTATTATCTGGCGATGGCTGAAGGGCATGACAGCTTGGGGAAAGTGGCTGCGTTTCGGGATTGGATCATCGCTGTCATGCGTCAGGAAGAACAAGAATTTAAATCTGCCATCTGATTTATACAAAATATATTAAAATTGCAGCATCTTTGGGCGCTTCAGTGTATTGTGTCGCCTTTTTTGTAAGCACCAAATTGAGGGAGAAGCATCAATGAACCATCTGATGTTCTATTGTCGTCCGGGTTTTGAAAAAGATATGGCCGCAGAGATCCAGGATAAGGCAGTAGCACTGGAGTGTTTCGGCTTTTCCCGCGTGGTCGATAACAGCGGCTTTGCATTATATGAATGCTATGGTGAAGGCGATGCGGATAAATTAGCGCGTCGTTTACCATTTCGGGAACTGATTTTTGCCCGTCAGATGATCGTTGTGACGCATCAGTTGTCCGGACTCGATTTATCTGACCGTATCACACCGATTCTGGAAGCGCTTGAAGGCCAATCTATTTTCGGTGAACTGCGTGTTGAAACTGCAGATACGAATGAAGCGAAAGAACTGAGTACTTTCTGTCGTAAATTCAGTGTTCCGCTACGTCAGGCATTGCGGAGCCGTGGCTTATTAACGAACGAAGAAAACGATCGTCGTCCGGTATTACATCTGTTTTTCCTGAAAAACGATACCGTGTGGATTGGTTATTCTTATCCGAACAATAACTCTCCTTATTTAATGGGGATCCCTCGTTTACGTTTCCCATCGGATGCGCCAAGTCGTTCAACCTTAAAACTGGAAGAGGCGTTTTATACCTTTATTCCTGAGGATGACGATGAGATCCGCTTATGTTCTGGCTTAACGGCCGTTGATTTAGGCGCTTGCCCGGGTGGTTGGACCTATCAATTGGTTAAACGTGGCATGATGGTCACCGCAGTTGATAACGGCCCGATGGCTGAATCACTGATGGAAACGGGTCAGGTCAAACATGTTCTGGAAGATGGTTTTAAATACCGCCCGACCAAGAAAAACCCGTATTGGCTGGTCTGCGATATGGTTGAAAAACCAGCGCGTATTACCTATCTGATTGCGCAATGGTTCCGCGATGGTCATTGTCAGGAAGCGATTTTTAACCTGAAATTGCCAATGAAAAAACGGTATGCCGAAGTCGAACACGATCTGGCCGTTTTAAAAGAATGGTTGGCTGAACTGGACGGTGAGTTTGTGATTCAGGCAAAACAGCTGTATCACGATCGTGAAGAAATCACGGTTCACGTTTATGATGAAAAGAAACTGGCGCGTCGTCGTTCCGGTGGCTTTAATTAAGTTCGGAGATTGACATAAAGGGCACTGAGGTGCCCTTTGTTTTATGTGCTTTTGGGAATATACCGGATATCTTTCAGATTAAAGCCAAGCGGAATATCATCTTTGAGTTTGACCAGATGTTGCATCAACCGAACTTGCGCTTGTTCCTGCTGAATTTGTAAGATTTTTTTATTGTCTGTTTCTTTTATCGCTAGCATGGCATCAATGGATCCAAATTCCATTAATAGCTGTTGTGCTGTCTTTCCACCAATACCAGCCAGCCCTTTAATATTGGTACCGCTCATGCCGCTGAGCGCCCAATAATCCACTAGTTGATCCGGTCTGAGGTTAAAATCTTGCTGAACAAACGCATCATCGAGCCAGCGTTTGTTAAAGTAATCTCTGATTTGTAGCCCTGGTGCCAGTAATTGGCAAAACCCTTTATCGGTTGAAATCAATGTCACCTGATGTTGTGCCTGAATCAGTGGACGGATCAGTGTTGCAATCAAATCATCCGCTTCATCTGTTTCCGAAACCAGAGAATCGATCCCCAATTCAAATAAATCATCCTGTAGTTGGTTGAGATACTGATGTAAATGTTCTGGCATCGGTTTCCTGCCTTCTTTATAGGCGGGGTAGATGGCTTTACGCCAGCCGCCGACATCACTATCGAAAACCGCAATCACATGCGTTGGATTTACTTCCTGAAGAATGGTCGCAACACTTCGTTTGACGGTCGCCGAAGTGGCTTGTAATTGCGTCTCCGGTTGGTTGGGGTGTTGGCGTTCTTGAACAGAATGGATGCGCCGGATCAGATTCAGCGCATCCAGGATTAATAAGTGGATCATGAAAGTGTGATTTCGTAGCAGGGGATATATTTATTCCCCGGTAATTTCATACGGCCTTGCGCAATGAAGTCCTGTAGCAACTGATCCATCAATTGCATGAGATTCTTATCGCCATTAATTTTGAACGGGCCATGCTTTTCGATAGCTTTGATGCCACGCTCTTTCACGTTCCCAGCCACAATGCCGGAGAAGGCTTTCCGTAAGTTACAGGCGAGTTTTTCTGTGGGTTGATCCCAGTGAAGATCCAGTGCAGCCATATTTTCATGGGTTGGTTCAAATGGCAACTGGAAGTCTGCTTCGACATTCAATGACCAGTTGAACGAATAGGCATCCCCGATGGCTTTGCGGTAATCCCGAACGCGTTCCATTTCAGTTCGCATTGCCTGACCAACCGCTTCAGCATCATCGATAATGATTTGATAATGTTTTGCTGCGGCATCACCCAGTGTGGCACGGACAAATGCATCCAGTGAATGGAAATACGCCTCACTGCTTTTGGGTCCCGTTAGAATAATTGGCAACGGTTGGTGCTGATTGGCTGGATTCATCAAGATGCCGAGAATATAGAGTAACTCTTCCGCAGTCCCTACACCGCCCGGGAAAATGATGATGCCGTGTCCCAGACGCACAAAGGCTTCAAGGCGTTTTTCAATATCCGGCAGAATCACGAGTTCCGTAACAATCGGATTTGGCGGTTCAGCAGCAATGATGGATGGTTCGGATAAACCAACATAACGGGCATTTTTAAACCGTTGATTTGAATGGCCAACAGCGGCACCTTTCATCGGTCCTTCCATTGCTCCCGGACCGCAACCGGTACAGATATTTAATTCACGTAATCCAAGGTGATGACCAACTTTTCGGGTATAGATATATTCTTCATCACGGATCGAGTGACCACCCCAGCAGACGATCAGATTGGGTAGCTCGCCAGTTCGAATGACTCTTGCATTTCGTAAGATGGAAAAAACGAGATTGGTAATGTGACTGGAGCTACTCAGATTCAGGCCGATTTCAGCTTCGAGCCTACTAACATACAGAATGTCACGTAATACCGCGAACAAATGCTCCTGCAAACCACGAATGATCTCACCGTCTACAAAAGCAGATTGGGGTGCGTTAAATAATTCGAGTTTGACACCACGTTCCCGGCTGATGATGTTAATGTCAAAATTCTGAAATTTTTCAAGGATTTCTTTGGATGAGTCTGTCTTACTACCGCTGTTTAATACGGCCAGTGAACAATTGCGATACAGCTGGTAAACCTCTCCAGCCGCAGCTTGCTGGAGGCTATCGACTTCCAGTTCCATGCTGCCAACAGGATTAATATAAGTAATCATAATCAGCTTCCTGAGAATCAGCGGATGATATAAATGCAGTCCCTGCCTGAGTTTTTAGCGGCATATAATGCTCTGTCTGCGCGTTCGAAAAGGTCCGTTATCCGATCGCCTTGCTGAAACAGTGATGCGCCAATTGAAATACTGATAGATATTTTTTCGTCTTTAAAACGGAATGGTGTTCTTTTTCAGTTGCGTGAACGCGGCTGGTTTCAATATGTTCCTGATTGAGCCCACGAAGATAAGCAAGTGATGTTTTTAGTTTCGTATGTTGGACTCTCGTCGAGTTAATGTCTGCCATAGATGATTCCTGAAGGAACATCAGAATCTGATGTTATTCTTATTTTTTAATGGCCTTTTATTTCTTAGCCACTAGTGCCCACCAGTCAACTTGTTCCGGCTCAGAACAATTTACTTTTACCAATCCCTTTGTGATTGCATCGAGTGTTCTGACACGCAATTCACCATTGAAAAACGCAGCTTGCTGACAATCAATCGAATAAAGTTCTAACCAGACGTTCTTATTAAGTTTATCTGATATTTGCATTGCGGCAGCAAGAGCAATACCGCAAATTTCTAAAATTTGTAACGGTTTTAAGGCATTGACCGATTTATTCAGGAACGGATACTGAACTTTGCCGCAAATTACGCGCTCATTCAGACCATATTTTCGCATGATGATCCCAAGACGATTTTCCAGTCGGACGATCAATTCTGCGCTGTTTACCAATTCATTTTCAGGAATGGTACATAATAAGAGGCGATCCGGCAGCAGATAGAATTGCGATGAAGGTGGGATTCGTTGCCGGACAGAGTGGGCGATCTGACGTAATACAGACTGTGCTTTTTTGATCCCGATGGCACATTCAAGGTTATTCAGACCTGGTGCTTCAAATAATAGAATGACTTTCGCTGCTTGTCGGTCATCGTTATTTAAAGATTGAGCAAAGTCTTCTAAATCGGACATCAGCAGATGAGACGTCCCCATCCCGGTGATGAGGTCATAGTTCAACAGTTGGTTTTGCTGAAGTGCAAGCGAACGGGTTTGTCTCAGTTTCCGCATATGCCAGAGCAGGGCTCCACCCAGTCCTGTCATAAATAACGTTGCAATCAGTCCGACACGGAAATACCAACTCAACGCATCACTTAATTGGTTTTTTTTAGATTCCATATCTTTTAATTGCTGAGACTGGATCATCTGCGTGTAATTGGCAAAGAAATCACTTTGCTGATCATTTTCAGATGCATTGCTGTCATTCTTACTATTGGCAAATAATTTATAGTTCAGCAATGCGCGGTCAAATTGTCCATTTTCCTCATACGCACTGGAAAGTAGTCGATAGATATCTGACTCTAACGGTTTTTGTTCTGGTGTCGGGCTGTTCAGCATTTGCTCAAGCAGTACGATCGACTGCATCGGGCGATTTTGTTTCAGATACAGTTCTGCCAAGGCCAGCAAAGATATACGCTCATAGTAGATCTCCTGCTGACGCCGGAAGAGTTCATAGGCTGCGGTCAGATAGGCTTGTGCCTGATCATATTGTCTGAGTTGCTGATACGTAACGCCAATTTCCAGATTGAGTCGCGCAAAGTCCTGCGTATGTGCATTAAACCGGTAGACATCAACCGCATTCAGCAATAGCGCCAATGCAAGATGGGTTTCCTGGTTTTCGCGTTTGAGTTGAGCCAGTTCGATGATTGCATCTGCCTGCCAACTTTGATTCCCAATTTTTTGGGCTATTTCGGCTGCTTGCTCAGCATAATGGATGGCATTTGTGAGCTCATGATTTTGTGCGAAGAGTCGGCTGATCCGCGTACTGAGTTGTAATGCCAGGATTGGTTGTTGAACTTTGTCTGTCACATTCAATAATGCAGTGTAGGTCATCAGACTCTGTTCTTCCTGATGACTGATTGCCAGCAGATCGCCCTGCAACATATCTGCCCATAAGTTTAGCGGGTCATTCGGCGTCGAAACCAATAACGTATTCGCTTGCGCAAGCATCTCTTTCGCAATTTCAGGTAATTGGCGGTGTATCGCCAAGGCACTGTTTAATAGCGCGATATGAATTGGTAATTGATTGATTCTAATATCATTGTTTTGTTGAACAATATTGAGTTTTTGCCAGGCATGATGTGCCAGAATCGGTTTATTTAACTCAAGGCCATATACGACGATGAGCCGATAAAGGCTAAGAGCTTCTAATGTGGGGAACTCTTGCTGATCTGCAATTTGCTGGGCCTGTAGCCAGGCATCAGCTGCTTCGTTATATTGTTTTTGATTCGCGTAGCAGGATCCTTGGATCAGCAGTGCTTCTACCTGCTGGCGGGCGCTGCGCAACTGTAACCGATCACGCATTCTCCCAGTCTGATAATTCCGTGTCGTAATTCCCGTATTTCTGCGGATTTCTGGATTGAAGCACGGCCTCTGTGATTTGCAGACAGTTGTTTTGATCCGAAATAGCCATTTGCTGGGCAGCCTGTAAGGGCTCAGACAAGTCATTTGTGGTTAGTTCCAGGGCGGGAACACTAAGCCCGTTCAGGAAAAAGACCAGCGGTAATAAGCTCATAGAGAAAAATCCGCCTGTCTTATCACTGTCGAATCAACCGCATATTTTCAGGTGTATCTTCCCAATCACTGCGGAATGGATTGATATCCAACCCACCACGACGGGTATAACGGGCGTAAACAGTGAGTTTTTCTGGCTGACAATATTTTTTCAGATCCATAAAAATACGTTCGACACATTGTTCATGGAATTCATTGTGTTGCCGGAAAGAAACCAGATAGCGCAACAGTTTTTCTTGATTAATCTGAGCCCCTTGATAATGGATCACTACGCTGCCCCAATCCGGTTGCCCGGTGACCAGACAATTTGATTTCAGCAAATGGCTACATAATGTTTCTTCTACCTGCTGTAAGGTATCCGCTGCATCATGAAGCCAGTCACTATTGAACTGGTAATTATCAATGATGACGTCGAGTTCATCGATGCAGATGCCGGGGAAGGTCGAGATGTGATGCGGAGCTTCCGACAGCGCAAATAATGTAACTTCGACATTGCCTTCCGCACATTCTCCCAGATCTTTTTCCAGCGTTTGGCGAACGACATCGAAACTTTCGAAATGGCTTTGGTTAAAACTATTGAGATAAAGTTTAAATGATTTGGACTCAATCAGGTTTTTGCTGTTCGCGCTGATGCGGACTTCACCGATAGCAACCACCGGTTTGCCTTTTGTATTCAGCCAGGACAGTTCGTACATCGTCCAGATATCTTCCCCATGAAACGGCAGGTCATCCGTCAAATCAAGATCATCCCGATTCAGTTGACGAGGGACTGGCTGCAGTAAGGAAGGTGTATAGGTCGCAATGTATTCTGTTTTTTGTCCTAACTTCAGTTCAGCAAGTAATGGGTTATTTTCGTACGGTGAGGTATGAGACATAAAACAGGCTCTCAGTTAAAATCAGCATTATCTTTCATTTTCTGGAAAAACCGTGGCTGATCAAGTTATTTGCGCATTATCTGAATTATTTCACCGTTGGATGACATATCAACAACAATGCGGTCGTTTAGTGACCTGTCCGGCAGATGAGTCTCGCTCGTCACCTTGTTGTGGTTATTCCGAGACGCCTTTGCAGTGGGCGCCAGTGATGCGAGACCCGGTTGGTCATTTAAATAATATTGCAGAAGCCTTGGAATGTTCATTTCATCCGGCAATTCATGCTTATTATGGCGCTGCTTTTTCCGGACCGATGACTTTTTCGTTCAAAGGATTGAAAGTTTCTTTAGTACAGCCCTGGAACGAGGATGATTTCGTTCGATTGCAGGAGAACCTGGTCGCACATGTACTGATGCTGAAGAAATTGAAATTACCGATCACGTTCTTCTTGGCGACCGTACCGGATGAACAACAGGTGATCAGTTTAGATAATGAATCCGGGCAGGTCATTCTGGAGCAATTGGGGCGTCAACAGCGTTGGGTGTTAGCCGAAGACTTACCGACGTTTCTTCGTCGTTTATCCCCATTGCTTGGTTAAGTTGCCTTAGCTCATTTCCAGCATGCTGAGACGGCGTGCCAGTTGACTCACCTGCCGTTGCAGAAGTGCCACTTGCTCCTGTAATTCAGCAATTTTTTGGTCTTGTGTCTGCGTTGGCTCTGTCTGCGCTGAGGTGGTTCCAGTGTTTTCACTCGTCTGCGATTTGTATTGATCCGGATTCTGTTTCCAGCGCTGCAAGGCTGAAATAATGGTTGGAATTGGCACCGGCTTGCTCAATCTGGCTTTGATCAGGGCTGTTGTTGGTGTTTGCCCTTGTGCATGCAATTGGTTTGCGATTTTAAATATCTCATCCATGTGGTGTCTCCGGATGTTTTAATGACGATGTCGGGAAGTAGGAAAAGGGATCACGTTATTGGTTTTGTGCGATGGATTGTTGTCACCTTCAATCGTATTGGTTGGTTTGTTTGCATCCCCGTTGGTTAAAAAAGTTTGAAACGTCTCGGGGAGATCCCGGAAGATCGGCTGATGTAACCCAACAAGATACAGTTCACTTTCCTGTTTACTGACGCCATCGATGCTGAATTCAAAAACGAATGTGTTTGCTTTTCGGATGAGGTGAGAAATGATCAACGGGAAGCCGAAAGAAGAACGAGCGACAGAAATTAATTGCCAGTGATTGTTCTGGCAATAATGACGGATCAACCGCTCAGCGAGTTCCGATTGCTGACGGCGTTGCCAGGCTTCTGCGCCAATCAGGCTAATTACAAATAGCAGAACCAGTTCGGTCATCGTTTCTTTCTCTTCATCCGGGGTTCTAAATGATATATTAGTTACCTTTTTTGTCGAACAGGAAATCAGAAACGTCATGTCCCGTGAAGTTATTTATCTGCTGAAAGAATTAGAGCTGACTTTACAGCGACTCTCCTTATGGCAGGAAGAATGGCCTTCTGATGAAGCCTTAGCGAGCACACAGCCTTTCGCCATCGATACACTGGCATTTCATGAGTGGCTTCAATTTATTTTTATTGAGCGGATACGGGTGATGGTTGCCTCTGGACACCCGCTACCAACCAGTATTTCGATTTATCCAATGGCAACTGAAGTCTATAAAGATGAGCTGATCGAGATGGCGCTGTTGCTGGATGTTTTGGCTCGCATTGATGAGTGTATGAGTGGTAAACCGGTCGAGCGTCTGCAATGAAATTAGAGATCCTCTATCAGGATGAACATCTGGTTGCGATTAACAAACCAGCGGGGCTCTTGGTACATCGTAGCTGGCTTGATAAAGGCGAAACACAGTTTGCGATGCAAATGACGCGGGATCAGATTGGTCGGCATGTATTTACCGTACATCGGCTCGATCGTCCGACATCCGGTGTACTGCTGTTTGCACTGGATTCAGATACTGCACGGCTCATGACAGAGCAGTTTACGAATCATCAGATCCAGAAGGAATATCTGGCGTTAGTGCGGGGATGGGCGCCACTGCGCCGATATCTGGATTATCCGTTAAAAGAGGAACTGGATCGGATTGCGGATAAATTTGCGAATCAGGATAAAGATGCGCAACCGGCTAAAACCTATTTCCGCTGTCTGCATCGGATTGAATTACCGCATGCGGTGACTTCACGGCATCCGACCACGCGTTATAGTCTGGTGAAGTGTTTGCCATTAACGGGTCGGAAACATCAGATCCGCCGGCATCTGGCGCACTTACGGCATCCGATCATCGGAGATACATCTCATGGTGATGGCAAGCATAATCGTTTTTTCCGCGATCAATTCGAGTGTGATCGGCTGATGCTGCATCATCAGACGATGCAATTCAGACATCCACATTCTGGCGAACATGTTTCTGTGACGGCGTCTTTAGATGAACGCTGGCTGGCGCGGTTCAAGGAATTTGCCTGGGAACAGGTTTCAGCAGAAGAAAAACAGCCCATTTAGGGCTGTTTTCAATTGGCTATTTTGCGGCAAGAAAACCAATATCTTTTTCCCGATACGGTTCTTCGTCATGTGTAAATTCACGCCCTGGAAAGGCGACTAATGATTCGATCTGGTGCCAGGGAATAAAAATGGCTGCATGATAAATATCAGGCGGCGTGGAGAAGAAATCCTGCGTCTGCCAACTCTTGTTTTCAACCCAGATCCCGCCTTGTTCTACGCCAGCTAAATGCACATAAAATTGTGAACAGTCGGTATCGTTGGGTTGAAGTAGCGAAGCGGCACTGTCGATATAGCCCGGTATGAATTTCAGCAACACTATTTTGCCTACATAATCAGTCATGGCATGAGGCATAGTCAGCTCCTTAATGGTTTGATGTTAATCGGCTAACGCACTGCATCTTCTTCATCTGGCACGACGATGAGGCCACAAGCACAGTAAGTATCTACTTTTTAAGCATAGTTGGTCGGAATGTCAGACGGGAAATAATTGCTTGGAATGTATGGATTATCACAAAGAAAATCGCCCGGATAACCGGGCGATGCATCAACGTTGAATTAAGCTTTTTGAGCGTTGTCCACCCCAGTTAATGAGGCAACCGGACGTTGTACTCGTGGTGTTGCATACCAGTAGCCCAAGCCCATGAACAACACGCCAGATACCATGTTGCCTAAAGATACCCATAACAGGTTATAGCCAATACCACCCAGTGTGTAATCAGGGCTGTGAGCTCCGAACCATGACAGCGCGAAAATCGTCATATTTGCAATGGAGTGTTCATAACCAGAAGCAATGAACGCCAACAGACACCACCAAATCGCGATGAATTTTGCAGAACCTTCAACACGCTGACACATCCAGATTGCTAAACAAACCAGCCAGTTACACAGAATGCCTTTGAAGAACAGAACAGCTGCTGGTGCAGTTGTTTTTGCCAGTGCAACTTTGTGAACCAGACTTTCAGCGTTTGGCAGTAATTGACCACCGCCAGCCATAAAGAACAGATAAGCAACGATGATTGAACCAATCAGGTTACCAATCCATGATTGCGCCAGAATACCTGCGGCTTGACCGGTGCTCAGACGATGTGTTTTCACACCAAAAGTCAGGAACATGGTGTGGCCTGTGAATAACTCAGCACCAGCGATGATCACCAATGTCAGTGCGATCCCAAATGTTGCCCCCATCACCAATGGACGGATTGACGGGTCGACTAAGTTACCCAGTGTAAAAATCAGGATGATTCCCAAGCCAACATAGGCACCAGCCATCAGACAGCCAATCCAGAAACTCAGCGGATTGTTTTCAACCGTATTTTTGATACGGGCAGCAACACCTGCACATTTTTCGATCGTTTCCTGATACATAAGGTTACTCCTTGGTTTTGAGTTCAATTCGGCCATCGGTGACACGCACATCAAATGCGGACACGGAAAAATCTGTATTTTCTAAACACACACCATCTTTTAAGCGGAAATGTTGTTTTTTCAGTGGGCTGGCGACATACAGCTCGTCCTGTAATTCAGCAATGAGGCCGCGTGATAACACGCTTGCCTGATAAAACGGATCGATATTGTCGATGGCAAAAATATCGTCGTTGTCATACGGACGGAATAATGCCACTTGGTTCTGTCCTAGCAGGGCACAGACGCCAGTTCCAGGAATGATGTCGGTGACGGCACAGATGTCAGTCCAGCTCATACCTCTTCCTCCAGAGTAATGTTGTAAGTTGGAATACGTTCTTCTGGTTTCGCAGGACGATGCTGATGACGCTCGCCAACAAACTGCACCAGTGGATCAGGCTGCGCGCTGTTAATAAAGTGACGGAATCGAGTCTGTTGTGGTTCGCTGCCCAGCGTATTTTTCCACTCACAAGAATAGGTTGCGCGGATCGCATCCATCTCTTGTTCCAGTTCAGCGCAGATACCGAGTTTGTCATCGATAATCACTGACTTCAGATAATCCAGACCACCTTCCAGGTTTTCCAGCCAGCTTGCAGTACGTTGCAGTTTGTCTGCAGTACGAACATAGAACATCAGGAAACGGTCGATAAATTTCAGCAGTGTTTCTTTATCGAGATCAGCTGCCAGTAAGTCAGCATGACGCGGTTTCATACCGCCATTACCGCAGACGTATAAGTTCCAACCCTTATCCGTAGCAATCACACCAACGTCTTTACCCTGTGCTTCTGCACATTCACGGGTACAGCCAGACACACCGAATTTCATTTTGTGTGGAGAACGAATGCCTTTATAGCGATGCTCCAGTTCAACACCTAAACCGACGCTGTCCTGAACGCCATAACGGCACCAGGTGCTGCCCACACAGGTTTTCACCATACGCAATGATTTCGCGTAGGCATGACCGGTTTCAAAACCAGCGTCAATCAGACGTTCCCAAATGGTTGGCAGATCTTCTTTGCGCGCACCAAACAGACCAATACGCTGCGCGCCGGTAATTTTGGTGTAAAGGTCGTAATCGCGAGCCACCTCGGCGACTGCCATCAGACCTGCAGGTGTGACTTCTCCGCCCGGCATACGCGGGATGACAGAATAAGTGCCATCTTTTTGCATATTCCCCAGAAAGGTATCGTTGGTGTCCTGCAGTTTGGTGTGACTCTGCGCCAGCACATATTCACCCCAGCAAGACGCCAGAATAGAACCAATCGTTGGTTTACAGATTTCACAACCGTAGCCATGACCATGTTTTGTCAGGACTTCTTCGAAAGTTTTCAGCTGACCGACTTTGATCAGGTGGAACAATTCCTGACGGGAATGTTCGAAGTGTTCACATAAGTGGTTTTTGACTTCAATTCCCTGACGAGACAACTCAGCATTCAGAACCTGCGTAATCAGTGGGACGCAACCACCACAACCAGTACCGGCTTTGGTTTCTGCTTTAATCGCAGCAACGGTATGACAACCCGCCGCTACTGCTTCAGCAATACGACCTTTGGTGACATCAAAACAAGAGCAGATTTGCGCGGTTTCTGGCAGGGCATCAACACCCAATGTTGGTTTAGCACCTGCATGCGCAGGCAGAATCAACGTATCCGGATGTTCCGGTAATGGAATATCATTCAGCTTCATCTGCAACAGATTGCCGTAATCGGTGGTGTCACCGACCAGTACTGCACCGATTAATTTTGATCCATCCGGACTTGCGACAATCTTCTTATAAACACCGGTCGCATCGTCTTGATAGACATAGCTCAGACAATCCGATGTGCGACCATGCGCGTCACCAATACTGCCGACTTCTACACCAAGTAATTTCAGTTTGGCGCTCATATCTGCACCGGTGAATGCGTTGTCATTTCCCAGCAGATGATCAACCGCGACCTGAGCCATTTTGTAACCAGGGGCGACCAGACCGTAGAAGCGACCTTGCCATGCCGCACATTCACCGATGGCATAGATATGTGTATCTTCGGTGACACAGTGATTATTGATGACAATCCCACCGCGCTCTGCGACTGGCAGATCAGAGTAACGCGCTAAAGTGTCTTGTGGACGAATGCCGGTTGAGAAGACGACTAAATCGACTTCTAACACAGTGTCATCCGCAAAATGCAGCTGGTGGTGCGCTGTTTTACCTTGGTAATGCGCGATTTCACGGGTGTTTTTGCTGGTATGAACGGTCACGCCCATCCCTTCAATTTTACGGCGGAGCATTTCACCGCCCTGACGGTCTAATTGCTCAGCCATCAGCACTGGGGCGAACTCAATGACATGGGTTTCCAGACCGAGCGCTTTCAATGCCCCAGCGGCTTCCAGACCCAATAAACCGCCACCGATGACAACACCGCTTTTCGCTTGTTTTGATGCTTCACGGATCGCTTTCAGATCTTCAATGGTGCGATACACGAAACATTCATGATGCGCACTACCATTGATATTTGGTACCCATGGGTATGAGCCGGTCGCTAATACTAAGGTGTCGTAAGGTAGTGTCTGACCTTTGTTGGTTTCGATGATTTGCTGTGCTCGATCAATACGTTTGACCGCTTCGCTGAGAAACAGTTGGATGCCGTGTTTTTCATAAAAACCAGGTTTCACCAGACTGAGTTCAGCGGCGGTATGATGAGAAAAATAAGATGATAAATGCACCCGGTCGTAAGCTTCGCGAGGTTCCGCGCCGAACACAATGACTTCGTATTGTGACAGATCTGCTTTATCGACCAGTTCTTCGAGATAACGGTGTCCGACCATTCCATTACCAACAACAATTAAACGATGCTTCGTCATCCCTAGATCTCCAGTTCTAAATCTGAATTGGCTCGTGAACTGCAAGCCAGAATAAATCCTTCCTGTTGCTCTTCTTCAGTCAGTGGTCCTGGCATATCGCTGATATTTTCAGCCTGACCTTTCGTCACTTTGCATTTGCAGGAACCACAGATCCCCGAGCGACATGCAGCGATAATCGGTAATTGCATGCTTTCTAACGCATCGAGAATGGTCTGATGAGCAGCAATTTCAGTATCTGCGCCAAATTGCGGGACTGAAATCGCAAATGAAGTTTGTGTATCTGCCGGTGTGCTCATCGTCAGTGCTGACGGAGTAAAAGATTCTTTGTGGCTAAATTCCATCGGGAACTGACGATCCCGCAGGAAGCCTTCGATGGTTTCCATGTAGTCTTCCGGACCACACATGAACACTTGGGTATCGGTTAAATCAGTGATGAGCTGATCAAATAATGCTGGATTGATCCGCCCCTGATAACAGGTGAATGCATCGGTCAGGTTGCGGAAAATCGGATAAAAATGAAATTGTGCATGCTGCGCAGTCATCGCCAGTAAAGCATCTTTAAAGATCAAGTCATCGGCATGACGAGCACTGTGCATAAAATGGATGTTCACGTCAGGCTGATGCGCGATTAACCAGCGAGCCATCGACATCATTGGCGTGATCCCGCTCCCTGCGCTACACAGCAGGATGTTTTTAGCGGAATAATCAGTTGGTAAAACAAATGCGCCTGCTGGTGGTAAAGCGGCCAGTTCATCACCAACGTGGAAATGGTCGAGTAACCAGTTTGAAACCAGACCACCATCTACTCGTTTTACGGTGACCGCTAATTCATGGTCAATCTGCGGTGCAGAACATAGAGAATATGCCCGGCTATGTGATTGCCCATTGATGGGTACATTTAAAACCAGAAATTGCCCCGGCAGATAAGAAACGGCTAAAGATTTGGTTGGTTTGAGAACCAGTGTGACCGCATTGTCTGTCTCTTGACGGCGTTCCACGCAGCATAAGGTTTCAAGATCTTGCCAGTTGTCATATTGGGGGGAGGGAGTCATATCTATTTCCTGTTTTACACCCTTCCCATTTGAAATCGCAGCGGCGTAGGCTTCGTTCATTCGCTTGCCGCCTAGCTGCAATTCCAAATGGTTTAGGTCTTTATTTTTTTATAGTCCTGCCAGTCATCAGACCGGCAGGGAGATGGATCAGGCTGCCAGAATGTCTTTCAGGTCCTGTTCCACAGTCGTGATTGGCTTCAGATCGAAGTTCTCACTCAGGAAGTTGATTAAGTTTGGTGTCAGGAATGCAGGGACTGATGGACCAACTCGGATGCCTTTCACGCCCAGTGACAGCAATGTCAGCAGGATCACGATGGCTTTCTGTTCAAACCAAGACAGAACCAGTGACAGTGGCAGGTCGTTCACGCCACAACCAAATGCATCAGCCAGCGCCAGTGCTAACTGAATGGCAGAATAAGCATCGTTACATTGACCAACGTCGAGCAGGCGAGGGATACCATTGATATCGCCGAACTCCAGATCGTTGAATTTGTATTTGCCGCAAGCCAGGGTCAGGATCAGGCTGTCTTCTGGCACTGCTTTTGCCATTTCAGTGTAATAACCGCGTTCTTTCTTATCGCCGTCACAACCACCAATCAGGAAGAAGTGTTTGATGTTGCCTGCTTTCACTTGATCGATGACTGCAGGTGCTGCCGCCATCAGGGCATTACGAGCGAAACCGGTCATGGTGTAATGAGGAATTTCATCATATGGGAAGCCAGCGAATGACTCTGCTTTCTCAATCACTGCAGAGAAATCATCACCTTCTACATGAGCAACTCCTGGCCAACCGACGATGCTGCGAGTAAAGATACGATCGGCATATTTACCCACATTCGGGTTAATGATGCAGTTAGAGGTCATCACGATTGGACCTGGGAATGCAGCAAATTCTTTTTGCTGGTTCTGCCAAGCTGAACCGTAGTTACCAACCAGATGTGGGTATTTTTTGAATGCAGGGTATGCGTGCGCAGGCAGCATTTCGCCATTGGTGTAAACATTGATGTTTTTGCCAGCCGTCTGTTGCAGAATTTTCTCTAAATCATGCAGGTCGTGACCTGAAACCAGAATTGCTTTACCAGCAACAGGCTTCATGTTCACTTTAGTTGGTTCTGGGTGACCGAAAGTTTCAGTTTCGCCTTTATCCAGCATAGCCATGACTTTGAAGTTCATCTGACCGATCTGCATTGCGCAGTCGATTAATGGCTGCATTTCTTTTGGATCAGTCCCTAAGAAAGCCATGATCTGATGATATTCAGCTGCAACATCTGCATCTTGCTGACCTAAAACACGCGCATGCTCCATGTATGCAGCCGCACCTTTTAAGCCATATAAGCAGAGTAAGCGTAAGCCCAGAATGTCTTCGCTGATTGCTTCTTTCTCGCGATTCACGGCGGCATTCGGTGCCCAGCTCAGCAATTCTGCTTTATCAGCAGTCAGGATAAGCGCGGCAGGACCTGTTGCAACTTCAGGTGCTTTACCTGCTAACAGGCAAGCTGCTTCATAGCGGTTTTTCAATGAATCACGATGTTGCTGTGCTTCGTTGATAAACGCCACAATGCGTGTCGCATCGAAGTTGACGTTGGTCAGTGTTGAGAACAAAGCTTGGCAAACATAAGCATCGATTTCTGGATCAATGATACCAACGGTACGGGCTTTTAATGCGTAATCAGAAACGCCTTGCAGGAGATAAACTAAAACATCCTGCAGGTCAGAAACTTCTGCGGTTTTCCCACACATGCCCATTGCATAGCTGCATCCTTGGGTCGTTGGTGTTGAGATGGTTTGTTCGCACTGAATACAAAACATGGTGAGTTCCTTGACTG
This sequence comes from Tolumonas sp., assembly GCA_003251455.1. Classification (GTDB taxonomy): domain Bacteria; phylum Pseudomonadota; class Gammaproteobacteria; order Enterobacterales; family Aeromonadaceae; genus Tolumonas. The sequence goes on along the minus strand of QKFI01000037.1, from coordinate 6,666 downwards.
TCTGTCTGAAAGATACAGTACATAGTCAACTAACATGCCATGTTTATAATATATTGATTATATTGGTTATTTTATGTTTTTATGCGTTTAGTGAGTTAAAATGACACAGTCTAAATCTATGTCATTTTAACCTGGTGTGTCATTATAACCTATCGACTCAATAAGCTGACCGGGTTCACTGGTGTTCCAGCACGGCGGATTTCAAAATAAACGCCGGTTGCTCCAGTATTCCCGCTATTGCCAACAGTTGCGATAGCATCTCCGGCTTTCACCGATTGGCCTGTCTGTTTCAGGATCTGCGCATTATTACCATAAAGTGTCAGATAGCCTTTACCGTGGTCAATCACGATGACATTCCCGAATCCTGCTAGCCAATCCGCGAAGACGACATCCCCCTCAGCCGCGGCGCGAACAGGCGTTCCTGATGCAGCCTGGATCAGTATGCCTTTCCAGCGGACTTCGCCTGCGCGTTCTTCCCCAAATTTGCGGAGCAGCGGTCCTTGCACAGGCCAACGTAATTTACCTGCTTTTCCTAAACCTTTGAGCTCAGTTAATGCCAGACGTGCCCGTTCCCGACGTTCGGCTGCGGCCTGAGATTGTCCCGCTTTCTTCGCAGCGGCTCTGGCTTTTGCGAGTGCCTCACGGCGCTTCCGTTCACGTTCTGCTTCCAGTCGTTTCCGTTCTTCTTCAATTTTCTTCAGCATGGCTTTTTCAGCTTCCTGAAGTTTGGTTAATTGCGCCTGATCGGACTGAAGTGACGCATTTATTTCCTGTGCTGTTTGCTCTCGCTTAGTTTGCGTCTGCTGGAGAATTTTCTGATCTTTTTGCTGTGTCGTGATGAGCTCTTTCAGCTCCTGACTGCTTTCACTAATCGCCGTTTTGTTTTTAAGCAATCTGACCCGGTTTGTATCCAGTTGTTTGAGGATCTTTAACCGCGCATCGTTGATATAACCATAATACGAAAGAATGCGATCTAAAGTGGCGGGGTCTTGCTGGTTTAACAACAACTTCAAATAGTCGTGTTGCCCCATGCGATAGGCTTCATCAAACTGCTCAGTTAACAAATGGTTCTGTTGGCGAGATTCCGCCTCCAGTTTTTGCCGTTCGGCTTCCAGACGACTTAGTTTTTCGCGGACAGAAGAGAGTTTTTGTTGTGATTTCTGCAATTGACGATTGGCAGCATCGATCGCAGTTTCATCTTCTTTGAGCTGAGTTTGCAACGAGGCCAGATCTTTCTTCTGATCCTGGATCTCTTGCTGTTTCTGTTGGATCTGCTCACGCACCGTTGAAAGTGCGGCATTGTTTGAAGTGTTTTCAGCAGCCTGTGAAAGTCCGGCGAAAAGCAAAACGCCGACCCACAGGCCGGCGTTTTTATATGACATGGTCAACAACTGCTCAGCCCTGTTGGGCCGCAATTATTTCAGAACCATCAGTGGCTTGCCAGTCATTTCAGCTGGGATTTCCATACCCATCAGTGTCAGCATGGTAGGAGCCAGGTCGGATAACTTACCACCTTCAACTGCAGTTGCTGCGCGACCCATGTAGATCAGCGGAACTGGCAGGTTAGTGTGAGCAGTGTGAGCCTGACCTGTTTCTTCGTTGGTCATCTGCTCAGCGTTACCGTGGTCGGCAGTGATTAGACATTCGCCACCAACTTCCTGCAGTGCTGCAACAACTTGACCGATAGAGTCATCAACTGCTTCACAAGCTTTCACTGCGGCATCGAAGTCACCAGTGTGACCAACCATGTCGCCGTTCGGGTAGTTACAAACGATCACGTCGTATTTACCGCTCTTAATCGCAGCAACCAGTTTCTCAGTCAGTTCGCCTGAGCTCATTTCTGGTTGCAGGTCATAAGTAGCAACTTTCGGGCTTGCGATCAGTTCACGATCTTCGCCTGGGAAGCATTTTTCTTCGCCGCCGTTGAAAAAGAAAGTTACGTGTGCATATTTTTCAGTTTCAGAAATACGCAGCTGAGTCTTGTCGTGTTTCGCCAACCATTCACCCAGTGTGTTTACCAGCGCTGTTGGTGGGTAAGCACATGAAGTTTTAATGTCAGCCGCATATTCAGTCAGCATCACAAAATCAGCCAGTTTTGGCTGTGTATTGCGAGTGAAACCAGTGAAATCAGCATCAGTGAAAGTACGAGTGATTTCACGCGCACGGTCAGCACGGAAGTTCATGAAAATCAGTGCATCGCCGTCAGCCAGCGCTGCAGCTTCAGTACCAATCACGCTTGCTTTCACGAACTCATCGTTTTCGCCACGTTCGTAAGCTGCTGCCAGTGCTGCAGTTGCATCAGCGAATGGTGCGAATTCAGATTTGCCTTCGCACAGCAGGTCATAAGCTTCCTGAACGCGATCCCAACGGTTGTCACGATCCATTGCATAGTAACGACCGACCATCGAAGCGATACGGCCTTTGCCCAGTTTTTTGAACAGTGCGTCGAATTTCTCGATTGATTCCTGAGCAGAACGTGGCGCAACGTCACGACCGTCTAAGAAAGCATGGAAATAGATTTTTTCTGCGCCACGCTGAGCAGCCAGTTCCAGCATACCCATGATGTGGTCTTCGTGGCTGTGAACACCACCTGGTGACATCAGACCCATGACGTGTACTGCTTTACCAGTAGATACCGCAGCATCAACCGCTTTACACAGTGCTTCGTTTGTGAAGAAATCGCCATCACGGATTTCTTTCGTTACGCGAGTCAGTTCCTGATAAACAACACGGCCTGCACCAATGTTTACGTGACCAACTTCTGAGTTACCCATCTGACCGTCAGGCAGACCTACGTCCATCCCTGAACCAGAAATCAGTGTGTTCGCATAGTTTGCGCACAGAGCATCCAGGTTTGGTGTTTTAGCAGCAGCAACTGCGTTGCCTTCTGTTTTAGTGCTATAACCCCAACCATCCATGATGATCAGCGCCAGAGTTTTCTTTGCTGTAGACATTGTGTGGCCTCTTTGACTTCTAAATTACGAATACTAAGTTCGACTGGTATTAATTCTACAATATCTGTGGCATTAGTCACCTTTTCAGCATATTTCAGCATCAATTTAATCGCACTGGTTGGCAAAGACTGGTGAACACTGTAAATCTGCCGTCTCGCATGTAATACTGTCGCGATTATTTTCAGAAGATGTTGGGAAAAAATAATGCAGGAATACCTCGATTTCGCCATGCGGCATGAGCTGTTATCTCTGGCCTGGATTGGTTTGGGTGCTGCGGTGATCACCTCCTTTGTAAAATCACGCTTTTCAGCAGTAAAAACCATTGAACACAGACAGACGGTGGAACTGATTAATAAGCAAGATGCGATCGTTCTGGACGTGCGCACCGCTGAAGAATACGCCAAGGGTCATATTGTCAATTCTCACAACATTCCTGTTGCTCAGATTGATAAAGGTAACACCACAGAAATCGACAAACACAAAGAAAAACCAGTTGTTGTTGTTTGTGAATCTGGTGCTCGTGCCGAAGGTGCTGCAGCAAAATTATCTAAAGCCGGTTTTCAACAGGTGTATCTGTTACGCGGCGGGTTAAACCAGTGGCGTGCAAGTAACTTACCTGTTACCAAAAAACGTTAATTTTCGATAAGTAATAAGATGTATTAAGGGATTAGTAAAATGTCAGAAGAAGTACAAAACAACGCAGCAGAGCCTGAATTCCAGATCCAACGCATTTATATCAAAGACGTATCTTTCGAAGCGCCAAATACACCGATGGTTTTCCAGAAAGACTGGAATCCAGAAGTGAAGCTGGATATGGATACCCAAACCCAGGTGTTAGGTCAGGATGTTTATGAAGTTGCACTGACTTTAACTGTAACCTGTAAATTAGGTGAAGAAACCGCTTTCCTGTGTGAAGTGAAACAAGCAGGTATCTTTACTGCTGCGAATCTGGATCCACAGAGTCTGGCGCATTGCCTGGGTGCATTCTGCCCGAACATTCTGTTCCCTTATGCGCGCGAAACTATCGCAGGCATGGTTAGCCGTGGCTCATTCCCGCAACTGAATCTTGCTCCGGTGAATTTTGATGCACTGTTCGCTTCACACATGGCTCAGTTAGAAGCAGAGCAGGCGAAAGCAGGCGTACAATAATGAACACACCAGCAACCCTGAGTGTGTTGGGGGCGGGGTCTTATGGCACCGCTCTGGCTATCTCAATCGCGAGGAAAGGATTACCAGTTTTGTTATGGGGTCACGACCCTGAGGATATAAAAAAACTGGCGCATGATCGTTCGAATGAAGCTTTCCTGCCGGGTGTTCCTTTTCCAGACACGCTTTCTCTCACCAGTGATTTGTCTGAAGCCGTTCAAGCGAGCCGGGATCTGCTTATTGTTGTACCAAGTCATGTCTTTGGTGAAGTTCTTCAACGCATTCAACCCTTTCTGAGATCCGATTCTCGAGTGGCATGGGCAACCAAAGGATTAGAGCCTGAGCATGGGCGTCTGTTGGGCGATGTAGCCCGTGAAGTTCTTGGTAGTTCAATCCCTCTTGCTGTGTTATCCGGGCCGACATTTGCCAAAGAACTTGCTGCAGGCATGCCAACGGCGATTGCAATCGCGGGCACTGATGAACAGTTTACTGCGGATATGTCTGTGCTCATGCATTGTGGTAAATCTTTCCGCGTTTATACCAACAATGACTTTATTGGTCTGCAGATTGGTGGCGCAGTAAAGAACGTGATTGCGATTGGTGCTGGTCTCTCTGACGGATTAGGCTTTGGTGCAAATGCTCGTACTGCTCTGATTACACGTGGGTTAGCCGAACTTCAGCGACTGGGCCTGTCATTGGGTGCAGATGCCAAAACCTTCATGGGAATGGCCGGGCTGGGCGATCTCGTTCTTACCTGTACGGATAATCAGTCACGGAACCGTCGTTTCGGCATGGCTTTAGGTGCAGGAAAATCTGTTGAACAGGCAATGACTGAAATTGGTCAGGTGGTAGAAGGCTACCGTAATACCAAGGAAGTGCATGCCTTGGCTGCACGACAAGGTATCGAGATGCCAATTTGTGAACAGATTTACCAGATCTTGTATCAGGGAAAATCGGCGAAAGATGCGGCGTTAGCATTACTAGGCCGAGATCAAAAAGGCGAGTAATTTAGCTTCAAATAAAAAACGCTGGTGAAACCAGCGTTTTTTGTCAGTGCAATCATTCAAATATTAATAGAACGAATGTTCACCACGAGCGTGTTCAGTTGCATCTTTTACCCCTTTTAATTCATCAGGGAATAATTGCAGTAACTGTTTCTCAATACCTTCTTTCAAGGTGACGTCAACCATTGAACAACCGTTACAGCCACCACCAAATTGCAATACAGCGATTCCGTCCGTCAGGTCTACCAGCGTTACCTTACCGCCGTGCGCTGCCAGAGATGGATTGATCTCTGATTGGAGAATATATTCAACACGTTCAGCCAGTGGTGCATCATCTTCGACTTTGCGCATTTTTGCATTTGGCGCTTTCAATGTGAGCTGAGACCCCATCTGATCACTGACAAAATCAATAACCGCATCTTCCAGGAAAGGTGCACTGTTTGGGTCAATAATCGCATCAAACCCACTGAAAGGCAGACGAACATCTTCTGCTTCAACAGCATCAGGTGGACAATATGAAACGCCACATTCCGCATTTGGCGTACCTGGGTTCATAACAAATACACGAATGTTGGTATTTTCCACCTGTTTTTCGAGCAATTTGCGGAAATGCGCCTGAGCATTTTCGGAAATAGTGATCATTACTGCCCTCTAATCCTGACTAAATAAGTTGGTTATTATCATACGCCCCAAAGTGTAAAGACGACAATAGTTATTCACCACGAAGTTGTGTCCGGCAAATTGCCCAGACATCAACTCGCTCACAACCACTTGCTTTCAAGAGTTGTACCAAGGTTGAAACAGTTGTCCCTGTCGTTACAACATCATCCAACAGTATCACATGTTTGAAGGCATGTGGGCTTATTCTAAAAGCGTGTAATAAATTCGAATGCCGTTCGCTTTTTGAGAGTCCAGCCTGAACTGGTGTATGACGAACCCGCTTTAAAATATCTGCCCGACATGGAATCCCAAGGCGTTGAGTGATTGGTCGCGCTAATTCCTGACATTGATTAAAACCTCGCTTCCATTGCCTGCGCCAATGCAAAGGCACGGGTAAAATAACTTCAGGGCGTTGAAGATCCTCTACGTTATGTTCATACATATCCGCCAACATTTTTCCAAGCAAATGCGCAGCAAGCGTCTTCCGTTGATATTTCAAAGAATGAATCAAACCTTGCAAGGGAAATTCATAGTCAGCAAGGATATGCAGGCGATCCCAGATGGGTGGTGAGCCAATACAAACACCACAGATTGAGGAATGTCCAGCGAGTGGCGTACCGCACAGATAGCAATAATGATCGAGGAGAGGAAGTTCCTCTGCACACCATGAGCAAATCAAGTCTGCATCTGTCGGTTGATGACATAACAGGCACAATCCTTTGAAGATTCTGGCCTGAGATAACCGGTATAAGCAATTACAAAGAATTGATTTGATACGCATGACGTTCCTTATCAAAAGGACATCACTGTAATAAAAAGGGCGCCTGAAGGCGCCCTGACAGATTTAATCTGTGATCAATCTTAGTTGTTGTAAGCACGTTCGCCGTGTGAAGTCAGGTCCA